>JANMDS010000107.1:0-14551 GCA_031376405.1 Betaproteobacteria bacterium | reverse complement strand
GAAAAACACAAATTTCCATTGTTATTCCCATTTTCAATTGTTCGCAGAATCAAAAAAATCGCCTGCGTTGAAAGGCTCAGCGCCGACCACGCGGCGGAGGTCAACATATCGACGTAAATTCGAACATGCCGACCGCGCGGGTCACGTAATTTCCCTGACTTCATTTCGCGCCGCCCGCCGCCGCGAAAAACTGATCCAATTCGGCGACATCCCAAACCGTTACGCGCCCACCTAGTTTTCGTGGTTTTGGAAAATCGCTGCGGGTTTTCGACCAAAGCCAAACCGTACTTATTCCAATCTGAAACCGCTGCGCAACGCCTGCGACGCGCAAAACTTGAGGGCTAATTTTTGGGTTGTTCATTTGCATCTTTCAACATTTAGAAAGATGTCTTTTTATTTTTTAAATCAATCCTTGTGCAGGGGCGCGTCGTTAGACCCATGGGTTCGTCGTCAATCCCCCCCTCTAACTCTCCAGCTTCACCCCCTTCAATATTTTGCGCAGCGAATCGTAGTTAAGTTTGTATCTCGGTTCGCTGCCATCACTCGAATACAACGAGGCGAAGCTGGTTTTGTTTAACCCACTACTGCGCCAATGCTCGATTATGTCTATGCGTTGGTTCGCTGCTTCGGTTGCAGTTACAAGGCGTGGGTTCAGCATACCCCCATTCCCATCAATGTTTGCGATAGTCAATCCCGCCCGCAGTGGGTTACGTTCCATCACTTGCCCTAAGTATTGGTAAGCAATATCCCAGCGACGTTGCTGCGCGCCATTCAGTGCCCAGCAAAATGAATAAAGCTTGCTTGCATACTCTCGCGTGTAGTTTCGTTTCTTGAGGAAATCATAAAACGCCGTTGCATGATCGTCGCCGAATGATTGCGCAGCAGTATCCAATTCGCCGCTTGCCTCACCCATTTCATTTGCAAATACCACCCGCGCGTCGTCGCAAACTTTTAGCAACACATCAAACTTACTACGTTCATGGTAGCGCTCGTTTTGTCGTTGCATTTCCTGCCACGCTGCTTCTTCAGCAATATCGCGCAAGGCTTGCGCGTAACCCCGCTGGTAATCTGCATTGTTTGTGTCGCTCATCACATCACCCCGATTTATCGAAGCGCACAATGTAACAGCGTCGTCTTTTACACTACAACGTCGGCTAAGATAGTTGCGTTATCCAGAGCAAAAAAATAGCGCATTGTCGTGATAGAGGTTTGCGCTTGAGACACATCCCCACCCGTTTAAGCTCACCCTATTAGAACGGTTAGTAGGCGCTAACATAGCGTGTAAGAGCATGAAAAAAAAAATAAGCCCATAGCAATTTTTCCAATGCGCGCCTATTTGCCAGCATCCCCCCACCCATGTTAGTGGTCACTCACGTAATTAGTTTTAATGGCTTTTTCCTGCGATTTTTACTAGTAAATGCTTGACGGCAGATAAACCGCGTTTGATAAATACCAACCCATAACCCTGCCCGTCACTGGGTAAACCCCACGATACCCCCGCCCTCCATACTTCATTGCAATGTGTAGTAATCGCACAAAAAAAAGCGAGGGTGCTAGCCTCGCTTGTTACGTTGCGCCGCAGGTGTCACACTGCCTTTTTGAACGGCAAAACATTATCTACAGCCAGCGAGTCAACGTAATCCGCCCACGTCTCCAGCATCTTGCGCCGCCTAGCAATAAACTTTGTTCGGTTATATGAAGTCCCTAACGTGTCTTTTACTTTGTGGGCTTGCTGGGCTTCGATCAATTCATCTGCAATATCAAACTCTTCTTTCAATAGCGTTTTAGCTGTAGCCCTATAGCCGTGGCTGGTGACCTCACCTTTCGGGAAGCCCATATAACGAAGCGCCGCGTTCATCGCCATGTTCGACAAGGGTTCATCTTTCGACTTTGGGCTGGGCAACACATAGCGCCCGCCACCAGATAACGGGCGCAAGGCTTCAATTGCTGCGACTGCCTGCGGAACGAGCGGCACAATGTGCGGTTGCCCCGCTTCCTTATCCCGTAGCGTACGCTTCATTTCCTCACTCGGTATTGTCCATAGCGCTTGCTCAAAATCAATGTGCGCCCACTTCATTGTGCGAATATTTATCCCACGTTGAAACGTAAGCATCATGAGTAGGTGCGCAGTTCTAACCACGGAATAGGGGTAGTCTCTCACCGCCTTTACCAGTCTCGCAAAGTCTGCTGGGGTTTCCATTGCGGGCATGTTGCGCTCTATCGGCTGGGGTACATCCGCAGCGGTCAATACCGATGTAGGGTTAAATTGCGCGTGCCCTAACTTCACGGCGTACTTCATCACTTGCCCGCACGTTACTTTAACCCCTTGCGCCGTAACCAGATTATTCGCTGCTATGGGCTTTGCGCAACACTCTAAAACGTGTTTCGCCTTGACCTCACCCACTGGCACGCTACCGATCACGGGGAAAATGTGATTGTGCAAACGCTGCATGAGTTTGTAAGCGTGCGAATCCGACCATAGATGCTTGGTGTACGCGTGCCATTCAAGCGCTATCACCTCAAAGGTCAGCGCCGCCTTTTCATCCACCGCAGCTTGCGCTTCAATCGCCTGCTTTTTCACTTCCACAACTTCCGCAGCAATTGCCGCAGGGTCTTTACCGTCGGCAATAAGGCAACGGGCATCGTCGCGTTTCTTGCGGGCTTGCTCTAAGCTCACCTCAGGGTAGCTACCAAGGCGCAGTTTCTTTTCTTTACCCTCAAAGCGGTATTTGAATTTCCACCCACGCCCACCCGCAGGGCTCACCAACATAAATAACCCCAGCTCATCCCCGATTTTGTAGGGCTTAACTCTAGGCTTCGCGTTGCGAAACTTAATGTCGGGCGTGTGCAGCGTTTTCTTCTTCGTTGAGGGCTTAGTTTTGAGGGCTTCGCTCATGGTGTGTGGGGGCTATTTTCATCAAAATCTGGGGGCTATTTTTAGAGGTGCTTTGGGGGCTATTTCACTTAGCCCCCAATTTAGCCCCCAATTGCGTTAGATGTTGATGATACCCAAAATACCACGCTAGACGATAGGCAACAAAAAAGCCCTTTAAAATCAGGGGCTTAGTGTAGTTTTAGACGGTTTAATGTACTGCTTTGGACTACCTAAAACAATGAAATGGTGCCGTCACTCGGAATCGAACTGAGGACCTTCCGCTTACAAGGCGGGTGCTCTACCAATTGAGCTATGACGGCATTTACATCTGGATTTCTATTTTACGACAGACAAATGGGAACGCACTTTGGTTTTTGGTGGCTCATTGGGAGCGGGGGGCGCGGCGGTGGTGGTGTCGATTTCCATCTGGGCATCCGCTGCTGCGTCCACCACTGGTGCATCGGGAATGGTGAAACCCATACCGTAGCCGGTTTCGCGTGCGTAGAGACCGATTACCGCGTTCATGGGCACGGCTACTTCTTGCGACGTGCCATTGAAGCGGGCGTTAAATAGCACCCACTCATTTTCCATGGTGAGTTGTTGCGTGGCGGTGTTGCTTACGTTAAGCGTAATTTGCCCATCGCGCACGTAGGCCATCGGCACTTTGGTTTTTTCGTTAACCTTCACCACCAAATAGGGCGTGTAGCCGTGATCCGTGCACCACTCATAGAGGGCGCGCACTAAATAGGGTTTGGCGGATTGCTCGGACACGGCTGGTTTTTACAATTAGGCGGCTTTAAAACCTGCGGCGCAAATTAGGCTTTTTGGGGGACTTATCTCCCAAATAAGCGCCTGACAAATGTCCATTTTGCGCCGCAGGTATTTTGGCGTTTTACTTGCGCATGCCGCGCTCAGCGGGGGTGAGCGCATCGATAAAGCCTTGGCGCTGAAAAATACGCTCTGCGTACTTGAGTACCGGGGCTGCTGATTTTGGCAATTCGATTTCATACCAATTTAACCGCCATAAGAGCGGAGCCATCGCTACGTCGAGCATAGAAAATTCATCGCCCATGATGTAGTTTTGCTTGTTGAAAATCGGAGCAATTTCGTTTAGGCGGTCGCGAATAGCGGCGCGGGCTTTTTCGAGCTTGCGCTGGTCGCCAGATTCCATCGTTTCTACGTGAACGAAGATTTCTTTTTCGAAACGATAGAGAAACAACCGAGCACGGGCACGCATGAGTGGATCGGGTGGCATGAGTTGCGGATGCGGGAAGCGCTCATCAATGTATTCGTTGATGATGTTGGACTCGTGCAGCACCAGCTCGCGCTCTACAAGCACTGGCACGGTGTTGTACGGGTTCATAATCGCCAAATCTTCTGGCTTGCGATCCATATCGACATCAATGATCTGAAAGTCCATGCCTTTTTCGTGCAGCACGAAGCGGCAGCGATGGCTAAATGGGTCGGTAGTGCCTGAGTAGAGGGTCATCATAATGCGGGCCCATTTTCTAATGTGTTTGCGGTTTGTATTTTTAAAAAATCAAAAGGCGTTCTTGGCTTGAATAAGAGCCGCTTCTCAATGTGTTCAAACTGCGATACAGGTTTTGGGTAAAACCTTGCATCGCAAATTTACTAGTGCACGTCTTTCCAGTATTCGGTTTTTAACCAATAGGCGATGAAAGCCAAGAAGCCTAAGAAAATCATCATCCACACGCCAATGGCTTTGCGATCGCGGGCGTAGGGCTCGGCGGTGTAGGCCAAGAAATTAACGAGATCGGCAATCGCTGCATCGTATTGCTGGGGATTTAATTTTCCAGGCACATCCGGTTGCACGGAGGCATACGTGGTTTTCACTTTTCCATCCGCGCTTTTGGCATCTTCCATGCGCCACAAGCCTTTGTCGAGCGAGGCCACTTTGCCCGCTGCGGCGTGGTCATCAAACGTTTGCGATTTTAGTGCATAGGTGCCACTCAGATCAGCCAGCACATGCGGCATACCGATGTTGGGCGATACGATATTGTTCCAGCCGGTTGGGCGGGAATCATCGCGATAAAAACCACGCAGATACGAATACAGCCGATCTGTGCCGTAGGACCGGGTAATCACGGACAAATCCGGTGGCACCGCGCCAAACCACGCTTTGGCATCCGCTGGCTTCATGGCGTTGGTCATCGTGTCGCCAATTTTTTTGCTCTTATCGAGGATCAAATTGTCAACAATTTGTATTTCCGTCAGACCAATATCCACCAACCGGTTGGAGCGCATCTATTGTTCGGAGTGGCAGCCTGGGCAGTAGTTATCAAAGAGCTGCGCGCCGCGTTGCAGCGAGGCGGCATCGCGCGGCTCGTGCGGGCTGACGTTTAAGTTTGCACCGCCACCGGCCGCGAGCGAAAGGGAGGCTATACCTGCGGCGCAAAAAGCAGCAAAAGTCGCGATTATCTGTTTAATTTTGATCATTTTTTTCGCTCGCAGCTTACATCGTTACGCGGTCTGGCACCGGTTTGGTGACATCCCGTTTCGTGTACCACGGCATCAAGATGAAGAAGAGGAAATACACAACGGTAAATACCCGTGCGACCACTGTGCCCACGTCGGCTCCGCCCACGATGGGCAAGCCCGAGCCGAATTGACCCCACACGCTTGAAGGCTTGGTGCCCAAATAACCCAGAACCAAGAACGAAACGATGAACGCTGCGAACCAACGCTTATAAAGCGCGCCACGATAGCGAATAGACTTCACATTGCCTTTGTCGAGCCACGGCAACAAGAAGAAAATTAACGTGGCTGCACCCATGGCCACTACGCCTGGGAATTGCGATTCAAACATGGGCGGTACGGCGCGCAAAATGGAGTAGTACGGGGTGAAATACCAAACGGGGGCAATGTGCTCAGGTGTTTTGAGCGGGTCAGCCGGTACGAAATTGTTATGCTCTAAAAAGTACCCGCCCATCTCCGGTGCGAAGAACACAATCGCAGTGAAGATCATCAAGAAAATAATGAGGCCGAACAAATCTTTCACCGTGTAGTAAGGGTGAAAGGGAATGCCATCGGCAGGCGCATCTTTCGACCACGCATTGCCTTTCGGGCCTTTTTTGATTTCTACGCCGTCCGGATTGTTCGAACCCACTTCGTGCAGCGCGAGAATGTGCGCAGAGACCAACCCCAGCAACACCAGCGGCAAGGCGATGACGTGAAAGGCAAAGAAGCGGTTAAGCGTTACATCTGACACGTTGTAATCACCACGAATCCACACCGCCAACTCAGGGCCAATAAAGGGCACGGAGCTAAACAAGTTCACAATCACCTGTGCACCCCAGAAGCTCATTTGGCCCCACGGCAAAAGGTAGCCAAAAAACGCTTCAGCCATCAAACACAGATAAATCATCATGCCGAAAATCCACAGCAACTCGCGCGGCTTGCGATAGGAGCCATACATCAAGCCACGGCACATATGTAAGTACACCACCACGAAAAACATCGACGCGCCGGTGGAATGCATGTAGCGAATCACCCAACCAAACGACACATCACGCATGATGTACTCCACCGAACCGAACGCTTGCGTCGCGTCGGCTTTGTAGTTCATCGTCAAGAAAATGCCGGTCGCGATTTGGATCACGAGCACCACGAGGGCGAGGGAGCCAAAGTAGTACCAAAAATTAAAGTTTTTTGGTGCGAAATATTCGGTGATGTGCTCTTTGAGCATTTTGGTCGCCGGAAAGCGATCATCTACCCAGCCCATTAAACCTGGTGAATTAGTGCTTGGATTTGCCATTTGAAATTATCCTTACGCGGCAGCATTGGCGTCTTCGCCAATGATGAGTTTGCTCGTGCCCGCGATGAATTTGTGCGGCGGAATCACGAGGTTGACTGGGGCGGGCGAGCCTTTATAAACGCGACCCGCTAAGTCGAATTTTGAGCCGTGGCAAGGGCAATAAAAGCCACCAACCCAATCGGCGCCCAAATCGGAAGGCGCCACTTCCGCACGCATCGTAGGCGAACAGCCCAAATGCGTGCACAAACCTTCAATCACCAAAAGCTCAGGCTTAATCGAGCGCGTGGCGTTCGCCGCATACTCGGGTTGCTGGGCTTTATTTTTCGAATCGGGATCGGCGGCGAAGGTTTTTGCCTTCTCCAAGTTTTTCAACATTTCGGGCGTACGGTTTACGATCCACACCACTTTGCCGCGCCACTCGACGTCGAGTTTTTGGCCCGGCTCTAGCCGAGAAAAATCAATTTCTACAGGTGCCCCAGCCGCCTTTGCGCGCTCGGAAGGGCGCAGGCTAAACAAGAACGGTAGCGCCGAAGCGGCAGCGCCTGCGCCGCCTACAAGCGCAGTGGCGGCAATCAAGTTACGGCGTGATTTACTGAGTTTGGGTGTGCTCATGGGAACTCTATAACGCGCGGCACAACGAGGCCGCTTCAGGTGTTAGGTTGATCCTGACAACCAATGACTATAGCGAAAAACCCTCGAAAAGACTATATCTATGCGTTTTCGGTATAGATTTGGGCGCTGGTTTTATAAATTTGAGGGCTTAGGTCATTACCTGCGGCGCAAAAGCAGCACTTTTTAGAAGAAATCGCCAGAAAAACATCATTTTTTGCGCCGCAGGTATTTCTTAAGCTTCGCCTAATCCGAAGTAATAAACAAAACTTGCTCGATGCGTTCACCCACCACTTTGTAGATTGCTACCACTTCCATCGGCGAATCTCCGATACCCCATACCCGCTCGTGTTCGATCACTTTATTGCCCAGTGCCATGCGGTTCAAAATTTCCGCACGCAGCCCCGGCTTGTTGAAGCGCTCGGCACCGTAGAACGCAGCGAGCTGCGCTTTGCCAACAATGCTTGGTTCGGCATGTGGCGCGCGGAAAACGGTAACGGCCTCGCTGTACATTGCCACAAAGCGTTGCAAGTCGCGCGCGTTGTACGCCTCGGTTTGCTGCGCAACAACTTCAACTGGGGACACGGTGCTCCTTCGGATGAAACAAAATTAAATGACTGAGAAAAGGATTCAATGCTGGGATCGCCCGCGCTGACCATACAACCAATATAGCCGTTCGCGTTGCACATATGCCGGCGTTGAACCAAAAACGCATAAATACCTGCGGCGCAAAAACGGCAGCTTTTAAAGATTATCTCCTGAAAAAATGCCATTTTTTTGCCACGCGTAATTTTTCAAAACGAGGGTTGATTACCTCAAAAACGCCGCGATGCGCTCGCTCACTTTTTGATCACACAAAATTTTGGTGTGGCCTAAACCCTTGGTCTCAAAAAAGTGGCCGTCGCTAATTTTTTCTGAAAACGCGTGCGCGCTTGAACTGGGATGGAGCGGATCGGTCACGTCATGCACGAGCAACGTAGGGCTGCGGAGCCGCGGCGCGAGCGCGTCGAAACTAAATTGCTGCATGCGCGCGCCTTGCTGCGCTTCAATGCGCGCCTGCATCGCGGCACGGGTAGATTCATGCACACCAAACATTTGGGCAAACCATACGGTGTATTGCTGCATATTTTCCGGCGCGGCGATCATCACCAACTTGGGCCCGAGCGCACTGTGTGCGACCACCGCTGCGCATGCAGCCGCCCCTGCGGAGTGCCCCACTAGGGCTTGAATGCTTACGCCCTCAGCCATGAGTTTAGAAATTGCGAATTCGACCGCGCGTGCGAATTGTGGGAGCGCGGTTGTGCTGCCGCGGTTTTTGCCATGCGCAGGCAGCTCGAGGAGTATCGGTGATATTCCATGCGCTACGAGAGCGTTGGCAATCGGTATCATCTGCGCCGCGCTGCCGCCCCAGCCGTGCACCAGCAACACAACGTGCGCCAGTGTCGGCGTTTCGGTTGGCCGATAAAGCGTAATGGAGGCGCGTTCAAAAGCCACCGTTTCATTGCGCCACCGAGGACCCCACGCCCGGCGCTTTTGCATCCACTTTAATGGCAAGGGCGTTAAAAAGATCCGCTGTGCTAGCGGCACTGCGCACCAGGGCCCGAGCACTTGCGCCGCGCGCAGCAGCGCACCCACCGCGCGCACTGCCCCGCCCATGTGCCCATAAAACTGCGTGGTAGATTGAAACGATGAGTGTGAATTAGTAACCATTATTTTCCACTTTTTCGCACGATTGTGCTATTTTAGGGGTTGTAAGATGCAATTGCGTAGCACTTAGTGCGAAATTACGCTATTTTTTTTGACGGTACGCACCGCATAGGTCTGAATGAGTCGCTCGTAGGCGCTGTGGGTGCGGTCTGCCGCGCGGGCGTCGCGCACAAAGCGTGCTTCGTGATACATACCTAGCATGAGCGCGTAGATTTCCATTACGAGTTGATCGGGATCGGTGTTTGCAGCAATGTCTTTGGCATCCACCGCTTGCACAATCGTGCGCCGCACCACCGCGCGCCAACCTTGCACGCCGCGCAACAGCAAATCCCGCAGCGGTCCTTCTCGATCATCAAACTCAAACGCACCGGCCACGTATATGCAGCCGTTGTTCACCTCAACCACGCGCGCCCGCTCTATCCAGCGCCGCACGATCGCGTTCAGCCGGCCCAAGCCTTTTGGCACTTGCATCGCTGGCACAAATACCTCGGCTAAAAAGCGGCGATCATACTCATCAATCACTTCTGCCTGAAGCGCTTCGCGCGAGCCCACGCGCGAAAACACGCCGCTCTTAGATAAACCCACCCGATCCGCCACGGCTTGCAGGGTAATGGCCTCCATGCCCTGCTCCGCACACAAATCGAGCGCAGCGCCTACGATAGTTGCTTTAGTAAGCTCGCTTTTAGTGCGCTTGGGTTGAAGGTTTTTTTGCGGCATCACATTACTTTAGCACGATTGTGCTATTCTTAAATTCTTCTAAAAATTTGCACCACATCATGGTGTCTTTTTCGGCATGATTGATCACGTTTCATGGCAAGACAAAACACTCCATTCTCCGCACGACCGCGGCTACGGTGTGTTCAGCGGCATGTTTGGAGGCTGGACGGCTGCGCACGCGATGACAGCAGCCATGAGCCTTGCTCCACCTGAGCAAACGCCGATTGCGCTTACGATTGATTTTCTAAAGGGCATTGGTGAAGGCTCTGTGCAATCGACCCCTGTTGTGCGCTCGCAGTCAAAATCCACTACGTTTATTGCCATCACAACTTCGCAAAACGAAATCGCGTGCGCACACACCAGCATCATCGTAAATCGCAGACGCGCAACGGACAGCGTAGCCGCCCTGACCGTGCCTGCAGCACCCGCTCCGGAGGAAGTTGCGCCCTCGACCTTCACGCATCCCATTGCAACCTGGGTAGATCGTTACGAAATGCGTTTCATTGCAGGCACGCCCCTTATTCGCACGCCGCACATGCGCTCGCTCGCCTGGGTGCGCGAGCGCCCACAGCGTATGTGGACGTGGGCCACCCTTGCCGCGCTCGCCGATGCCAATTTGCCACGCATCTTTTTTCACTACGCCGCGCTCACACCGATTGCCACCGTTACCATGTCGGTGCATTTTCATGTTGATACCGCCGCACTGGCTGCGCTCGCCGATGATTTTTTACTTGTTGATGCATCGAGCGCCATTGCGCATGCTGGGCTGTTCGATCAAACTGTGCGCGTCTGGTCGCGCGATGGAGCGCTAGTCTTGTCTTCTACGCAAATTGCAGTGTTTAATGTAAATACTTAGGTTCGCGTTGCACTGCATCTTGATCTCAATGGTTCGGGGGCGTAGTATTAGGCTCTCTCAAACTATGTGATGGAGAGCACCATGACCGATCCCGATACTTGCGTAACCTTGGTGCCGTATTTCAAAATCAAACCGGGCCAAGTAGACGCATGGAAAGCAAACTGCGCAAATTTCGTTTCCAAAACAAAAACCGAGCCCAAGTGTTTGCACTACGCTTTTAGCTTCGATGGCGACAACGCGCATTGCCGCGAGGGCTATGCCGATGCCGATGGCGTGCTCGCGCACTTGGGCAATGTGGATGCCGAACTAAAAGCCGCGCTCGCAATTTCTGACATCGTTCGCCTAGAAGTACACGGCCCGGCTGCCGAGCTCGACAAATTACGTGGCCCGTTAGGCGGGCTTAATCCACAGTGGTTTACGCTGGGCATCGGCTTTCGCAACTAGCTCTGCTTAGCAAGCTTAGTAGTCTATCAAAGGCTTAGTTTTTGAGGAGATAATCTTCAAAACAACGCCTTTTTACGCCGCAGGTTTTGTCGTTATTTTTCAGCAAACGTGCTCGCCCAGACCCGCTCAAACGTAGCATCGGCAGTAGGCGAAGCGGCGCTCGCAATGCCGCCGAGCGAGAGCGCTTTTTCAGTGGCCACGCTGCCCGTGCCACGTTGCATCATGCGCCCCTGAATCATGCCTTCGGCCATAACTTGATCGCCGCACCTAAAGCGCTGCACAATGAAAAAATCACGCTCGTTCCACCCTGCCAGCTCGGTACTGACAGTAAACGCCTGCCCTAGCTCAAGCGAGCGGCGAAAGCGCATGCCAGATCGGGTCACGATCGGAACCATTTTTTCGCGCGCGAAAACTGCGGTGAGTTTGCTGCGGATCAACCAATCGGTGCGCGCCAAATCCATAATGGACAAATATTTACCGTTGTTCATATGGAAAAGTAGATCTAAATCAGTCGGCCACACGCGAAACGGCGTAACGCAGGTTTCGTTAATGGAAGATGAGGCGCGAAAACGGCTACGCAATGCGAGCCAGATGAGACGAAACCATAGATTCATAGCGCGGGAGTTTACCGTGCAATTTTCGAGCGATATTCTTCAAAACAACTCCGATTTGCGCCGCAGGTAGTCGTTTTTTTACTACTTCGGTGCGCGCCAGTAGGGGCCTTTACTGATCAACTCCCAGCTCATTTGGTGGTTCCCCACAATGAACCACCAGAGCGGAAAGTCTTTGCGGGTGATACGTATATCGCCGACCTCGGGATTGCGCTCGGCAATGCGATGACCGATGAGTCCTGGCGCGGCGTGTACGATGGGAAACAAAAGGCAGAACCAATAATCTTTTGAAACGATTGCAAACACCAACCACAAAATACCCAATAGGGTTCCGAAAACGTGGGTGGCAATAGCGATCGTGGAACGATGCTCCGCAAGAAACACGGTGCGGTAGAAATTTTGGTAGTTCCGTTTTTGTTCGGAACTCTGTTGTGGTGTGTCGCTTCTCACTTTGCTCCCTCCTGGAACATGGGCAGTCCACGCGCGTACGATTTGAGTCCATCCGCCACTGAGAACGCGCGCGCACCGCCAGGAGACAATAGCCCCGCCCTCACAATCTCAACCAAAGATTCCGCCTTAAATGCATGTTTGCCCGCGCTACGATTGCGATTGCGATTGATGATTGTGCTAATGGCATCGTGTGGGTTCGCACAGCGCGCTGTTTTTATATTGGGTTGCATGGAAAACTCCTGCGTTATCATTGAGAAATTATGCGAGCTTTAACTCGCATCTACTACTCGCATTTTGGGAATGGACATGACCTCTACAAGCGCACATCGGCTCTCCCCACGCAAGGCACCTAAGCAAGATCGCTCTGCGTTTATGGTTGAGGCAATTATTGAAGCGGCGACTCGCGTTTTGGCTGCGCACGCGCTTGCTGGCTTTAATACTAACCGTGTAGCCGAGGTCGCGGGAGTAAGCATCGGTTCGCTCTATCAATACTTCCCCAACAAAGATGCGCTCATTTCAACACTGATCGCGCGCGAGCAGGAAAAGCTTTGCATCGACATTGAGCGTTGTGTTCAGCGCGGCATTGAGAAATCTCTACTGGAGACCGTGAAGGCGCTCGCCCGCATTGGCATAAAGCATCAAAACGTCGATGCGCTATTTGCCGCCGCCATTGATCACGAAGAGCGGCGACTGCCGCTCGACGCGATGCTCGCACCGTACCAAGCTCGCATCATTTGCGCGATAGAAACGATGATTGCGCGGCACACAGCGGAAATCTCAATCTGCGTCCCAAAAACCGCGGCGCGGGATTGCTTGATGATCGCGAAAACACTTGTCGAATCGGAGGTAATCGCCCAGCCTAGTGCTCGAAGAGAATTGAGCGCACGGGTTACCCATGCGCTCATGGGCTACCTCACCTATCGAAAAGCGCAAGTTCACGTTTAAGTGTTTCGATACAACTGATCGTCATCTTCAAGCAAAGAAATTCTTTTCTAGAACGTAACACTTAACATAGAAGTTAGTTACGCCAGAAGTATTGTGGCAACAATGCAATAGAACCCACGCGCAATTCCGGCAATTGCTAGTGCTGACGCAAACGACTGGGCTATGATGAACTCAATGCACTCATGACACCATTATGTTTACTTCGATAACTTCACTGACAGGTTTTCTTCGCACTCGCACGCTTACATTCCTTTTTTTGATCGTCCATGGCCACGCGAGTGCGCAGGCACTTTCGCAGCCACCCATCGAACATTTCTTTCGCAACGCCACTGCTTCCGACGTCGCGCTCAGCCCATCGGGGCGCTACCTAGCCACCATTGCTGCGGTGGGCAAACGCGACGGCATCGTGGTCATCGACTTGGATAATATGAAAGGGGATCTCACTACGTCCTACGCAGAAGCGGACGTGCAAGGTATGGAGTGGGTAAACGATGATCGATTGGTGTACTGGTTAACGGACAAGCAATCGGGTTGGGGCGAGCAACGCGGATCCGGGCTCTTCGCTGTAAACCGCGACGGCAAAGAACGACGCACGCTAGCGCCTACGCGCGACTGGGGCGCGCGGGTGTGGCGACACCCTTCGTTTGAGCAAGTGTTGCGCGATGGCAGCGACGATATTTTGGTGACGGCAGGCGAGCGAGATGAAAAATCACGCGATGCCTATCGCCTCAATACCAAAACGGGCCGTAAAACGATTCTCACCTTTGACAACCCTGGGTACGCGCGCGACTATATTTTTGATAAAGAGGGTATTCCCCGCGCAGCCGTAGGGGGCGATCAAGGCGGGCAAATGGTGTACTACTACGTGCGTGATAAAGCGGATGAAAAGTGGACAGAGGTGTATCGGCGCAATGCCTCGCTCGGCGAGCCGGGTTGGACGCCTGTGGCGTTCGATTTTGATGGCATGCTTTATGTTTCGCAGCGGGTATCGAGTGACACGACGGGCCTTTACAAATTTGATTGGACAACAAAAAAGCGGGGAGAGAAACTCGCCGCACATAGCCGGTACGATATCGGTGGCGGGCTGGTGTTTGATCGTACCTCACGCAGCTTGGCAGGTATTCGGGCGCAGTTGGATAAAGCGCAAACCGTTTGGCTCGATGAAAAGTGGACGCGCTGGCAAGCTGCAATTGATGGGGCATTGCCTGGTATGGTCAATCAGCTTTCGCGCAGCGATGGCAAGCGGGTGTTGATTAGTTCGTTCTCAGATCGTGCGCCGCGCAGTTGGTATTTGTTCGAACCTGAGAGCGGCAAACTTGAGCGGATCGCCAGTTCACGGCCCTGGATTGAGCCTGCAAAAATGGCGACCCAACGCTTCCTGCGTTTCAAAGCGCGCGATGGCATGGAGATTCCGGCTTATGTAACGATGCCCGCCACGGGCACTGGCAAAAATCTGCCGTTAGTAACACTCATACACGGTGGCCCAAATTTGCGTGGCGAAACCTGGGGTTGGAACGCCCAGGCGCAGTTCCTCGCCTCTCGCGGCTATGCGGTGTTGCAGC
>JANMDS010000104.1:0-7132 GCA_031376405.1 Betaproteobacteria bacterium | reverse complement strand
TTGCCGAGCTAGGAAAACAACAAGTATCGCGTCGCTTAAATCTACGATGCGAGCTTTACGCTCAAGGGTGGGCACGGCGTACGCGATACTTACAGCCTCGTCAGCAACTTCAAGACTGTGGAAAGATAATACAAGGGTGGGATTCATCCCACCCATTTCAAGTTTTTGTCGTTCGCAAACGCGTGCGGTTTAATCAAAAAAAGAGTGATGCGCGTTGCGCGTTTGGGTGTCGAGGTGGGGTGAACCCCACCCTACGCGGGCTTCGTTTCTGCTTGAATGCGAACTACCGCAGACGAGAACCAGAATCGACAACACAAGCAAGCCGTACCATGACATGTGATCCACGTTACGCGGCCGCAGATCTGCCGGATTAAAACTCGTGCGCCATTGAACCGTCGGTGGAATACCATAATTGAATGCCCACGAAACAGAGTAGTTCGCGTCTGGAATCGCACCGAGGCTGACGACGACTTGTCTCCGAATGGGCGGAACGATCAGCGTGAAACATGGTGCGGGCGGAATTACCCCCGTGACGATCTCGATGCTATCACCCTGGCGTGTGACCACGCTCTTGGTAAACGCCAAGTCACATACGTTGGATTGTTCATATTGAAATATCGCTTGCACTTCGTTCGGGGCGACTAACTGTAAGAAAAACGAGGAATTCGTTCCCGATTGAGCCCAAACAATTTGCGAAACAAAACTAATACCAATCGCGACGATCCAACGCATTAAAGCCTCCTCGCCAAGTTGTCGATGACCCCCACCAAATCATGCTCAGTAGCCCCCACAATCTCACACCTAACAATCTGCCCTACCTTCAACTTCCTGCCTTTTTGCACATGCACCAAGCCATCAATCTCCGGCGCGTCGGCGTACGAGCGGCCAACTGCCACGTTATCCACCACATCATCAATCAACACATCTAGCTTTTGCCCAATCCGCGCTTGCAATTTCGCTTGCGAAATTTCCGCTTGCACATCCATAAAGCGTTTGCGGCGCTCTTCCTTTACGTCCTCGGGAACGGGGTCGGGCAAATCATTCGCCGCTGCACCATCCACCGGCGAATACGAGAAGCAGCCGACGCGATCTAACTTGGCTTCGCGCAAGAAATCGAGCAACGATTCAAACTCGGCTTCGGTTTCACCGGGGAAGCCCACGATGAACGTGGAGCGGATGACGATGTTGGGGCATTGCGCGCGCCAGGCGGCGATGCGCTCTAAGTTTTTTTCGCTTGACGCTGGGCGCTTCATGAGTTTCAAAATGCGCGGGCTGGCGTGTTGGAAGGGCACATCTAAATACGGCAAGATTTTTCCCGCGGCCATGAGAGGGATGGCGGTGTCTACGCTTGGGTACGGATACACATAATGCAAGCGCACCCACACGCCCAACGTGCCCAGCGCTTCGGCTAGTTCGAGCATACGGGTTTTGAGCGGCTTGCCTTCCCAAAATCCGGTGCGGTATTTCACGTCTACGCCGTAGGCGCTGGTATCTTGCGAAATTACGAGCAATTCTTTTACGCCGGATTTCACTAAGCTTTGCGCTTCGCGCATCACTTCGCCCACATCGCGGCTCACCAAATCGCCGCGCATTTCCGGGATGATGCAAAACGTACAGCGGTGGTTGCAGCCTTCGCTGATTTTTAAGTACGCGTAGTGTGCGGGCGTGAGTTTCACGCCGTGTGCGGGAACGAGATCGGTGAATGGATCGTGCGGTTTGGGCAAGTTCACATGCACCACATCCATGACTTCGTTCGCGGCGTGTGGCCCGGTGATCGCGAGCACGCTCGGGTGCCGCGCGCGGATAAATTCGCCGCCTTCTTTCGCGCCCAAACAGCCGGTGACGATCACCTTACCGTTTTCTGCAAGCGCTTCGCCGATGGCATCGAGCGATTCGTTCACTGCGTCGTCAATAAAACCGCAGGTGTTCACAATCACCAAATCGGCCTTGGCGTAATCGCCCACCGTTTCGTAGCCCTCGGCCCGCAGCCGCGTTAAGATTTGCTCGCTATCCACAAGCGCTTTCGGGCAACCGAGGGAAACGAAGCCTACTTTCGGGTTTTTGATCTTTTTAACGAGTTTTACGGGAGTGGCCATATGCTTTTGACTTCTTGTCTAAGGCAGCATTTTCTCACTGTTAGTGTCCAACTTTCTGCGCAGCGCCTGGGAAAGTTGGTGGACTGACCGACAATGCCAAAAAAACATCCTTTTCCAGGAGATATTTCCTAAAAAAGGTCATTTTTACGCCGCAGGTTTTCCTACTCAAAGCCGTGATAGAAGCCCGCTAAACTAGCCACAATTAATGCGAGGCACACACCATGGATAGGGCGTCAAAACTCAAAGCGCAATTTGTATGGGACGATCCACTTCTGCTCGACCAACAGCTAACCGATGACGAGCGCGCTGTGCGGGATGCGGCGCGCGACTACGCGCAGGCTAAGCTCGCGCCGCGCGTGCTCGAAGCGTACCGCCACGAAAAGGCCGCACCGGAGCTTTTCCGCGAAATGGGCGCGATGGGCTTGCTCGGCCCCACGATTCCCGAGCAATATGGCGGGCCGGCGGTGAACTACGTGTGCTATGGGCTTATCGCACGCGAAATTGAGCGCGTGGATTCGGGCTATCGCTCGATGATGAGCGTGCAAAGCTCCTTGGTGATGGTGCCGATTTATGAATTCGGCACGGACGCCCAGCGGCAAAAGTATCTACCGAAATTAGCAACTGGCGAACTGATCGGCTGCTTTGGTTTAACAGAGCCGAACCACGGTAGCGACCCGGCCTCGATGATTACCCGAGCGAAATCGGTGCCCGGCGGCTACTCGATTTCTGGCGCGAAAATGTGGATTTCAAATTCGCCGTTTGCCGATGTATTCGTGGTGTGGGCGAAGGACGATAGCGGCATTATCCGCGGCTTCATTTTGGAAAAAGGTATGAAAGGGTTGAGCGCACCGGCTATCCACGGCAAGCTGGGGCTGCGCGCCTCCACCACGGGCGAAATCGTGATGGATGAGGTGTTTTGCCCAGAGGAAAATATGCTTCCGAACGTGACTGGGCTTAAAGGCCCATTCACCTGCTTAAACTCCGCGCGCTTCGGTATTGCCTGGGGCGCGCTTGGCGCGGCAGAAGATTGTTGGTTTCGTGCGCGCAACTACGTGATGGAGCGCCAGCAATTTGGTCGCCCGCTCGCGCAAAACCAACTCATTCAGAAAAAACTGGCCGATATGCAAACCGAAATCACACTCGGGCTGCAAGGTTGCTTGCGCTTGGGCCGCATGAAAGATGAGGGCACGGCGAGCGTGGAGATTACCAGCATTATGAAGCGAAATAGCTGTGGCAAATCGCTCGATATCGCACGGATGGCACGCGACATGATGGGTGGCAACGGCATTAGCGATGAGTATGGCGTGGCGCGGCACATGATGAATTTGGAAGTGGTGAACACTTACGAGGGAACGCACGATGTACACGCGCTCATCTTAGGGCGTGCGCAAACTGGATTGCAGGCATTTTTCTAATGCCTGGTGCTCATGTCGCTCAATGCCTGCGGCGCAAAATAACCCTGTTTTGGGCATTATCTCCTTTATTTTTGACGATTCCAGCCTTTTCGCAATCGCTCAACGCCGAGGCGCTGATGGCGCTGCAAAAAGGTGGGCATGTGTTGGTGATGCGTCACGCACAAACAGTTTCCGGCATAGGCGATCCCCCTAACTTCAAAATTGGGGATTGCTCGACGCAGCGAAATTTATCCGACGTAGGACGTGAGGCGGCGCGTGCGCTCGGTGCGCAATTGCAAAAGGTGAATGTGAAATTTGATCTCGTGGAAACGAGCGCGTGGTGTCGGTGCATCGAAACGGCCAAGCTCGCGTTCGCCACGCGCGCGACGATTTATGCCCCGTTGAACTCCACCTTTAACGATCGCTCGGTGCAACCGAACCGCACCGAAGAAACTAAAAAACGAATTAGCAATTGGCGCGGTGCGGGCAATCTCGCGCTCGTCTCACACATGGTGAACATCCAATCGCTAACGGGTGAAACACTCGCGATGAACGAAGTAATCGTACTTAAACCCGCGCCCAACGAGGCAGCGGGATTCAAAATAATTGGGAGACTCGCGCAATGACCGCAATCAGTACAACCATGGGCTTAGTTGGGCTTGGAAAAATGGGGGGCAACATGGCCCGCCGCTTGGCGAAAGCGGGCATCGGCGTGGTGGGCTACGACATCGATACGGCCACGCTCGCGGCGCTTGAAGCCGAGGGCGCGCTCAAAGCCGCGACCTCGCTTGCAGCCATTGTGGCCGCGTTGCCCGCTCCACGCGTGGTGTGGACGATGCTGCCCTCTGGCCCCATTAGTCAAACAACGCTCGAAGCCTTAGTGCCCATGCTTACCAAAGGCGATGTGATTATCGACGGCGCTAACGCCAACTACAAAGATTCGCAAAAGCGCGGCGCATGGTTGACCGAACACGGCATTGGCTTTGTTGATTGCGGTGTGTCGGGCGGCGTGCATGGCTTGGCGAACGGCTATTGCCTCATGTTCGGCGGTGAGGCCGCGCACGTAGAAAAAGCGAAACCCATCATGCAAGCGCTCGCGGCCGCGCCGGATCGCGGCTGGCTGCACTGCGGCCCAGTTGGTGCAGGGCATTACACAAAGATGGTGCACAACGGTATTGAGTACGGCATGATGGAAGCGATTGCCGAGGGTTTCGCGTTACTCGATGCAAAAAAAGAATTTGCACTGCCTGCGGCGCACATCGCCGAGCTCTGGCGTTCGGGCAGTGTCGTGCGCTCGTGGCTGCTCGATCTCACCGCAGAAGCCTTGCAAGACCCCGAGAAAATAAAAACCATCGCGCCCTATGTTGCCGATTCAGGCGAGGGCCGGTGGACGGTTGATGCTGCGGTGGAGCAGGGCGTTGCGACGCCCGTTTTGGCGCTTGCGCTCATGATGCGCTTTGCTTCGCAAGGTAAAGATGAATATGCGGCTAAATTATTGGCGCTCATGCGGCAAGGCTTTGGCGGACATGCGGTGAAAAAAGTTTAGCGCGTGCGATCAAATCGTTTTATGAAAACAAACTGGATCGTGGTAATGGGTGTTTCCGGCTGCGGAAAATCCACCGTCGGCCGCGCATTGGCTGTTGCGCTTGATGCAGATTTCCTGGACGCAGATGATTTTCATCCGTCCGCGAACAAAGAAAAAATGCGTGCGGGTATTGCGCTCACCGACGACGATCGTGCGCCGTGGCTGAGCTTACTCAATAAAAAACTTCTAGCCTATCGCTCGTCTGGGCGCAGCGTGGTGCTCGCGTGCTCAGCGCTCAAAGCGCGCTATCGAGACGCGTTGCAGGCAAACTTGCCAAGTTTGCAATTCGTACATCTCACAGGCACCTACGCCGAATTTGCCGCGCGCTTGGCCGCACGCAATCACGAGTACATGCCCGCCACATTACTTAAAAGTCAACTCGAAACGTTGGAGCCAGCCGTCGATGCACTGCGAATCCCGATTGCGTGGCCCGTCGAAAAGCAAGTCGCATTTGCAGCAAATTCAATTCTGAGTCATAATCCGAATCTCGGGGTGTAGCGCAGCCCGGTTAGCGCATCTGCTTTGGGAGCAGAGGGTCGTGAGTTCGAATCCCACCACCCCGACCATTTTTGTCCGACCGGAAAAACGTACCGTGCGGTTTTAGTCCCCCAACTAAAAACTGCATGGCACACATCTTTAAGTGCCCGTAGCTCAGTTGGATAGAGCATCGGCCTTCTAAGCCGAGGGTCGCAGGTTCGATTCCTGTCGGGCGCACCAGTTTGTGTTTCAGCAAGCAGGTTTGGCGATAAGATTAATGGCGGATGTAGCTCAGTTGGTAGAGTCCCGGATTGTGATTCCGGTTGTCGCGGGTTCGAGCCCCGTCATTCGCCCCATAGATCTCCCCCATATTTTTTCCCCATAGTTTGTACTTAACCCCCGCGTGTTCGGGGGTTTTTATTTGTATCGTTGCTCTCATGATCGCTGCCATCGATTTCGGCACTTCCAACTCCGCCGTATGCGTTACCCACCCTGGCGCCACGCCTAAGCTCGTGCCCCTTGAGGCCGCGCGAGATACCATTCCAACGGCAGTTTTTTACGATGCCGAAAGCCGCACTGCCGCGTTCGGTCGGGAGGCGGTGGAGCAGTATGAGGATGGCAATGAAGGCCGCTTGCTGCGCTCGCTCAAAAGCCTACTCGGCAGCCCGCTTATCAACGACACCACGGAAATCTATAACGAAGCCACGCCGTATCGAAAGGTGATTGGGCACTTTCTTCAGCATTTGAAGGTGAAAGCCGAGCTTTTTGCCGATGCACCCATTACATCGGTAGTGCTAGGCCGACCGGTGCATTTTGTAGACGACAAACCCGAGCGGGACACCCTCGCACAAAACACGTTGGCTGACATCGCCCGCGAGGCGGGCTTTAAAAATGTGGCCTTTCAATTTGAGCCCATCGCCGCGGCGCTCGACTACGAGCAACACTTGCAACGCGAAACCTTGGTGCTCGTAATTGATATCGGCGGTGGAACATCAGATTTTTCCGTGATCCGTCTTGGACCCCAACGCGCAAAACACGCGGATCGTGCGGGCGATGTGCTCGCTAGCGCGGGCCTGCATGTGGCCGGTACGGATTTCGATCAACGCCTAAGCTTGGCAACGGCTATGCGCGCGCTGGGCTTGGGCGCGAAGGGAAAGAACGGTAAGCCAGTGCCCGTCTCGCTTTATTATGAATTAGCGACGTGGCACAAAATCAATTTTTTATACACGCGCGAAGAGATGACGTACGCCGAAGCGCTGCAACACTTCATCGAAGATCGGGCCACGCATTCCCGCCTGATGAACGCACTGCGCCACCGCGAGGGACACCGTATTGCAGGCGTGGTGGAGGCGGCAAAAATCGCCGTCGCCGAGGCGGGGGAAACGATTTTAGACTTACAGTTTTTGGATACTGAGGCGCATGCGGCTATGCTGTCGCTCTCGGTCTCCCATGCGACGCTTTGTGATGCGCTCGCCCCACAAATCGCGCAAATCGTAGGCGCTGCGCGCGTGGCCGTTGCCCGCGCCGGTCTCAAACCCAGCGCAATCAATACCCTCTACTTCACCGGCGGCTCCACCGGC
>JANMDS010000600.1:0-15534 GCA_031376405.1 Betaproteobacteria bacterium | reverse complement strand
ACGAGCGAATTGTCGTGGTAGCGCTGGACAAATTGCATACCCATCGCGGGCGAAGTTAGCCAAATCCACCACGGGTATCCAGGGATCCAGGTCTCAGGAAAAGAAATCAGTTTCACGCCTTGCTCGGCGGCCTCTTTAGCCAGCCGGATTGTCTTGTCGATCGTGGCATCGATGTCGAGGAAAACGGGTGCCGCTTGAACGGCGGCAACGCGTAACTTGGGATGTATGAGGGCTGGCATGTTGTGGGTCTCCTGATGACTTTGAAGTTGATGGACTGATTCTTCGACTTTTAGCGAGCACTGTCTTGTCCTAGAGTGACGAGTTTGTTGTCCGGGTTTCTCCAAAGTTTTTTCGCGGTGTTACTATTTAGTCCCTCATGCACGATCCAGCGATAGGTAAATGCCATGACTTTTCTGCTGAATACCGATACTGTGCCGCCTCGCGAACGTTTGGCGTACTGGACGGACATGATCTGCAACACTTACGTGCAGCTCGATTGCGAAGCAATCCGATCCGATCGTTTCTCCGGTTCCATCAACAGCCAGAGCATGCCCGGGCTGGATCTTTCGGTGGTCGCTTCCGGCACCCAAAAGGTTCTGCGCACGCCCCGGCAAATCGCGCGAGCCAACGACGACTATTTTCTGGTTAGTATTCAGACGCAAGGCAAGGGAGTCTTGCGTCAAGACGGTCGCGATGCACTTCTAACCCCTGGCGACTTCGCGCTGTATGACAGCACGCGCGCCTACGAGCTGCATTTCGAGGGCGACTTTCAGCAGATCGTGCTGAAGCTGCCCGGTGCGCAGCTGCGCAGCGCCGTGCGCGACACCGAAAAACTCACGGCGACAACGGTCTCCGGACGCGCAGGCGCGGGACACCTTATGATCGGCATGATCAAGACACTGTGGGAAGACATTGACGCGCTCGAGCCGGCGTCGGCAGTGGCAGTGGCCGGCGGCGTGCTCAACATCCTTGTGGCGGGGCTACAGACCTTGCCCGCCAGCAAACGCCGCGGCGTTTCGTCGTTGACCAGCTACCACCTCACGCGCGTCAAGGGCGAGATTGATTCTAGGTTGCGCAATCCCACGCTGTTGGTGTGCGATGTGGCGCGTGACCTCGGTATTTCAGTTGGGCACATCCATCGGCTGTTCCGGCAAGAAGCCACAACTCCTGCGCATTACATCTGGTCGCGTCGGCTCGAAATGTGTAGCCGCGACCTAGTAGATCCGAGCCGAGCAGGACATTCAATCAGTGAAATTGCCTTTAGCTGGGGCTTCAACGATGCCGCTCACTTTAGCCGTTCGTTTCGTGAACGCTTCGGTGTACCGCCACGCGAGTGGCGAAACCGTCCCTCGCCAACTTGATTCGGTCTGCCGCAGGACACAAAGTGACTTGCGCCCGTAGGGAGGGCTTCCGCTGTTGATTTACGTGTAAATCAACACTAACTCCTTAGCAAACGCGAAAGAACTACCTTCGCTTAATTTGCGAAACTCTCCAAAAACGCCAACATCACGCGCGTAGCCGTTTCCGCATCGTCGGCGGTCATCGTCTCCAGCGGGTTGTGCGAAATGCCGCCGTTGCCGCAGCGCACGAAAAGCATGGAGAGCGGGAGCACGTCTTTGAAGCTCATCGCGTCGTGGCCTGCGCCGCTGGGTAGATGCATGACGGGCACGCCTGCGCTTCCGATGGCGCGGGCCCATTGGGCTTGGTGGGCTTCATCGCACGGCGAGGCGGAGAGATGAAAAAAAGCGTCCCACAGTATTTCAACGTTGCGTCGTGTAGCGATTTCTTTGCAACGGGTTTCTACTTTTTTAACGGCCTGTAAACGCGTGTCGTCGTTACCGGACCGGATGTCGATGGTGAAATTAATTTCACCGGGGATGACGTTCATCGCGCCGCCGCCTGCTATATCAAACTTACCCACTGTGCCCACTACATCGCCCGCCACGTGAAGTCCTCCGGCGCAGATTTGCTCGACTGCGAGCGCCATCTCCGCGGCGGCGGTCAGCGCGTCTTGCCTGCCCAACATTGGCACGGTGCCAGCGTGCCCAGCGAGCCCGCGCGTCTGCACGCGCACGCGCGTGGCGCCCGCGATGCTGGTGACGACGCCTACCGACAAGCCCGCGTTTAACAAAATCGGGCCTTGCTCAATATGGCTTTCGATAAAGCCTAGATATTTTTTTGGATCACGCGCAAGCGCGTTCACCGCATCGGGGTTACCGCCGAAGGCTTTTACGGCTTCGCGCAGCGTGACGCCCTCTTTATCGGTTTTGTCCCACCACGTCGCATCGAACTTGCCTGCCATCGCTTTGCTGCCAATCAACGTTACGCCGAAGCGCACGCCTTCTTCATCGCCAAAGGCCACAATCTCAAAGGTGAACGGCAGCCGTTTTTTTTGCGACGACAATGCGCGCACGCAGGCAATCGGCGAGAGAACGCCGAACACGCCATCGTATTTTCCGGCGTTGACCACCGAATCCATGTGCGAGCCCGTCATCAGGATCGACGCACCCGTGCCGTTGTATCGCCCGACTACATTCCCGAGCGTATCCCACCCCGCTTCATCGCAGCCTGCGTCTGTCATCCACGCGATGAGCTGCTCGCCCGCGCGCTTGGCAATTGGCGTGAGATACGTGCGCGTGACTTCGCCGCTTACTTCCGTCATCGCGCCCAACACTTCGCATTGCTGCAGAATTGTGTCACCGTTCGTCATAGTTGTTCCGCCATCGAAATTAAGCTGCGGTCGCTGCCAGCGGGGCCGAGGAGTGAAATGCCAAGCGGTGCGCCTTCGCGCGCGGCCAGGGGCAAAGAAATTTGCGGAAAACCAGAAAGGCCAGAGATGCACAGCATTTTTATTGCCGCATCGCGGTAGGTTTGCAGTGAGGCTTCGGGGCTTGCGCGCAGCGGAGCGATATCGGGCATGGTAGGCATCACGAGCACGCCATCGTTGCCTAATAATTGCGTGAGTTGCACGGTAAATCGGGCGCGAAATGTATGCGCGGATTGCACTTGCGCGTCTGTTACGTTTTTCGACCACTCAAATCGCTCTTTCACCCCAGGCCCTAGCGGCATCGCGTAGCGCTCGATGAGCGGGCCATCGGTTGCCCAAGCTTCGCGGCCTTGAATATAGCGAAAGCTCCAATACATTTCATCAAACGAATCGAGCGCAGCGGTGCAGGGTTGGTGTGCGCCGAATTTTTTTGCGATGCGCGCGCTTGCGTCTTGCAACCCGGCAGTTACCTCATTTGATACGAGGCTCCACACATCGGTAGGCCAGAGCAAGCGAAGAGATTTGGGTAAAGGCTTGGCATCGGGCCCAACCAACACATCGGCCACGCGCGCGAAGGTGCGCACGTCGCGCGTGAAGAAACCGCAGGTATCGTAGCTGGGCGAAAGATCGAGCACGCCTTGCAAACTCACGCGACCATGTGTAGGGCGAATGCCGTAAAGATTGCAGTGATTGGCCGGCGCGCGCACGCTGCCGCCGGTGTCCGTGCCCAACGCGAAATCGCACATGCCGTGGGAAACCGCGGCAGCGGAGCCGGTTGAGGAGCCGCCGGTAATGCGCGTGGGCGCAGCGCCATTGATGGGCGCGCCGAAGTGCGCGTTTTGCCCATTCATGGAAAAAGCGAGCTCATCGGTAATCGTTTTGCCAACGAACTGCGCGCCCGCATCGAGTAATTTCTGCACGGTAGGCGCGTTGATCGTTTTGATGTCCGAGCGCGCGAGCAAAAGTGGGCTGCCCCCGCTCGTGGGGTAGCCCGCAACGTCGAATAAATCTTTCACCGCGAAGGTCAAACCCACGAGCGGGCCCGTGGCCGAGTGCGACACGGCAACGGCGGGGTAGGGCATGAAAGCGTGGGCGGTGTCGTTGGGCAAAAGCATGGTTTTTTTGGGGAGATAAGCTTGAAAAAGTGCTATTTTTACGCCGCAGGTATTGAAGTTTATTCAGCCTCGAAATGGATGTCGGTCTTTCCAGTGACGCGCAATATCGATGCGCTGCGCGCACCACACGTTTTCATGTTGCAGCACGTAGTCTAAAAATTTTGCCAATCCTGCTGCGCGCGCGGGCTGACCCACCAAGCGGCAGTGTAGGCCCACGCTCATCATCTTCGGACTATCGAGTCCATTTGGGTCGCCCTCGGCGTAGAGCACATCGAACGCATCCTTTAACGATTCGAAAAATTGCTGCCCTGTAGAAAACCCGCCCGCCATGGCAAAGCGCATATCGTTATTGGTGAGCGTGTAGGGCACGATCAAGTGGGGTACGGTTTCGCCATTGGTTTTAGTCACGCGCATCCAACGTGGCAGATCATCGCCGTAGTAATCAGAGTCGTATTCAAAGCCGCCAAAATCCGCAACCAGGCGGCGGGTGTTCGGGCTGTCCCGTCCGGTGTACCAACCGAGCGGGCGCTCGCCGGTGAGCTCGGTAATGGCCTCCACCGCTAATCGCAAGTGTTCGCGCTCCGTTTCTTCATCAATGTTTTGATAATGTACCCAGCGCCAGCCGTGGGAACACATCTCCCATTTCGCTTCCACCATTGCGGCTACGGCTTCTTTATTGCGCTGCAAGGCCATGCCCACGCCAAACACGGTAAGCGGAATATTGCGCTCGGTGAACAGGCGGTAAAGCCGCCAGAAACCTACGCGCGAGCCATATTCGTAAATGCTTTCCATCGAAAGGTGCCGCGCTTCAAAGGCCGCAGCACCCACAACTTCGGAGAGAAATTGTTCACTTGCTTGATCGCCGTGTAGCACGCAGTTTTCGCCGCCTTCTTCGTAGTTCATCACGAACTGCACCGCAATGCGCGCTTTATTGGGCCAGCGGGCATGGGGCGGTGTGCGCCCGTAGCCAATTAAATCACGGGGGTAGATTTGGTGATTATTTAGTGTCATACCTGCGGCGCAAATACGTCTGTTTTCGGTTTAAATTGGGTAAACGCGCGCAGCCCCGCTGCGCGCTTTTTTACTGAAACTGGTTTAAGCGTGATCGGACAGTTTCGCAGCGTTTACACTATCCTGCGTATCGCCGTGTGCACCGTTGAAAAAGAGATTAAGCAAGACAGCGGTGATTGAGGCCAACAAAATTCCAGACTCAATGAGCGGATGGATATTGTGGGGCAACCATTGCTTAAAGTTCGGCGCGATCAGTGGAATCATACCAATGCCGATTGAGACAGCAACGATAAACAAATTGTTACGATTGGTTTTGTAATCCACATTGGACAAGATACGAATGCCCGTTGCTGCCACCATGCCGAACATAACCAAACCCGCGCCGCCCAATACAAACGTGGGCAAAGATTCAATCAGTGCCGCCATTTTTGGAATGAGTCCGAGCGCGATCAAAATGAGGCCGCCCGCAACGCACACGAAGCGGCTGCGCACGCCAGTCACGCCAACTAAACCTACGTTTTGCGAAAAGCTGGTGTAGGGAAACGTATTAAAAATACCGCCAATTAACGTACCCAGCCCATCGGTGCGCAAGCCCGCAGCCAACGCTTTTTGATCCACGCGCTTGCCAGTCATATCGCTGAGCGCTAAAAACATTCCGGTGGATTCAATCATCACCACGATCATCACCAAAGTCATCGTGAGAATCAACACACCATCGAACACGGGGGTGCCAAATTGGAAAGGAGTCACCAGGGCAAAAATATCTGCCTTGGCTACCTTTTCAAAATTCATCATGCCCATCATCGTGGCGACGATTCCACCAATGATGATTCCAAGCAAAACGGCGATATTTGAGATAAATCCTTTGGCAAATTTTGCGATCAACAAAATAGAGACCAGCACGAGCGCTGCAATGCCGATGTTGGCAAGTGGTGCGTATTTTGGGTTTGGCAGTGAAGGTGTAAGCCCAATGCCAGCGGGAATCGCGGGCAAAGTGCCGTTCGATGCGGTGACTGCGGCAGTGATCGATTTCAACCATTCCGCATGCTCCGGTTTTACGATTTGTGGCGCCGTCGGGCCGAAGGGATTTCCAAAAATCCAATTGATGCCGATGCGCATGAGGCTTATGCCGATCACTGCGATGATGGTGCCGGTGACCACGGGCGGAAAAAATCGCAACAGCCTACTCACGAGCGGCGCGATAAGGATCGAAATAATCCCCGCACCAATAATTGCACCAAAAATAAGTTGCGCCCCGGCATTGCCGGAAGTTTGGTTGGCCATCGACACCATCGGCGCAACCGCAGCAAAGGTCACGCCCATCATGACGGGCAAGCGAATTCCGAACCACTGGGTCATTCCGAGCGATTGAATCAACGTTACGATACCGCAGCAAAATAAATCTGCCGAAATAAGCATCGCGACTTGCTCGGGCGGCAATTTGAGCGCGCGCCCGACGATGAGTGGCACCGCCACCGCACCAGCGTACATAACCAATACATGTTGCAATCCGAGAGCGGCAAGCCGCCCTGTCGGCAGTACTTCGTCTACGGGATGGATTTGAGTTGACACAGTGTTCTCCTTGGTTGATAGCAAAATTTCGCTACTTTTAAAATGGCCCTGGCCCGGGCTCTTTTTTATTGATACTGTACTAACATTTAAGTTACTTTATGGGCGCACCCGCGCGAAACCACACGCTCAGCATTGCTCGCTCGTCTTCGGAAATATTTGTTAAGTTACCAATGGGCATAGCTTTGGTCACTACAGTCTGTTGATAAATTGCTTGCGCATGTTGAGCAATGCGCTCGGACGTATCGAGCATCACGTTTTTTGGCGCGGAAGCAAAGCCTTGAAACGTGGGCTTCTCTGCGTGGCAACCGGCACACTTTTCAATGATGATTTTCTGGGCGATATTCGCTGAAACAGTGCTTTTTTGCGCCGCAGGTAACGTGGTTTTTTCCGGCGCAAGGAAAAAATACAGCGCCGCAATAATCGCGATGCCACCGGCCCACCAGCTGTAATTTTTATAGCCCTGGTGCTTGCGCACAAAATACAAACGGATTAAACATCCGGCGAGTGAAAGACCGATTAATACGATCCACGCATGTTTGGCGTTGGTTAAGAACGCATAGTGGTTCGAAATCATCACAAACAAAACCGGCAGCGTGAAGTAAGTGTTGTGTACGCTGCGCTGCTTGCCCCGCAGCCCGTGTATCGGTTCGAGTGGTGCGCCGTTTTTCTTCGCCTCCACCATCTTGCGCTGGCCAGGGATAATTACCATCAACACGTTCGCCGACATGATGGTGCCTAGCATGGCACCGAAGTGGATGAAGGCGCCGCGCCCCGAAAACACATGCGTGAGCCCATAGGCTGCGAGTGCGAGCAAGGCGAACATGAGCCCTGCTAAGAGCGGCTCGTTTTCTCCAAGCTTGGTGCGACACAGTAGATCGTAAATCACCCAGCCGCCTAGCAAAAACCCCAAGCCGATACCAATGGCCGCGCTCTTGGATAGCTCCATTACGCTCTTGTCGATTAAGTAAATTTCCGCTTGCCCGTAATACATTAAGCAGAGCAAAAAGAAGCCAGAGAGCCATGTGGCATAGCTTTCCCACTTAAACCAATGCAGTGGCTCAGGCAGATGCGGCGGCGCGGTTTTGAATTTTTGAGCGCGATAAAAGCCACCACCATGCACGGCCCACACCTCACCGCCAATCCCAATTTCATTACTTGGCGCATCGGTTGGAGGCTTAAGGTTGGTGTCGAGCCACACAAAGTAAAACGACGCACCGATCCAGGCGATGCCCACGATGAGGTGCAGCCACCGACCCAAAAAATTAAGCCAATCTAGTAAATACGCGACGTCCATGCTCTCAACGCTGGAGACGTCGCTCACCACGGCGGGCACTGTGGGCGAAAATAGTCGCGATTGCGCCGAAAAAATGGCGGCTCCGCTGCGACAATTCAATTCTATAACGCAAAATAATAACTCATTTCCATTTTTTTCACTAATTTAAACTGTGACTCTTTCTGAAATAAATAGTCTTTTCCCGCATGAATTCGCCTCCGCTTTTGGTGCGGTATACGAGCACTCGCCCTGGGTGGCGCAACGCGCGTTCGCCATGAAACCATTTGCCTCTAGCGCTGCGCTGCATGCCGCGCTCGTAGCCACCGTGCAATCCGCAAGCGATGCCGAAAAGATTGCGTTGCTCAATGCCCACCCTGAGCTCGCAGGCAAAGAAGCCGCAGCAGGCACACTCACCGCATCATCCACAATAGAGCAGGCAAGCGCGGGCCTAAGCGCGATGACGGCCGCGCTGATTGACGAACTGCGCGATTTAAATGCGCTTTACCGCGAACGCTTCGGCTTCCCCTTCATTGTCGCCGTGCGAAACAACACGCAAGCCGCAATTTTCGGCACACTGCAATCTCGCCTCCAAAACAGTGCCGCGATGGAACTCAACAACGCGCTAATGAACGTCGGCGAAATTGCCCGCTTGCGGTTGCTCGATTTGGTTCAGGAATAAATCATGGCCCGCCTCTCCACCCACGTTCTCGATACCGCCAACGGCAAACCCGCGGCGGGGGTTCGCCTTCACCTCTTTTCGCTGCAAAGCGATTTACGCACGCTCATCACTGAGCGCACCACTAACGCCGATGGCCGCACCGACGCGCCGCTCCTATCCGGCGATGAAATCCCAACGGGCGTGTATGAGCTCGTGTTTTTTGCCGGAGACTATTTTCGCGCGCGGGGCGATGCCCTTCCTACTCCAGCGTTTGTGGATGTGGTGCCGATTCGGTTTGGCATTGCTGACGCGTCGGGCCATTATCATGTTCCCCTCCTGGTGAGCCCGTGGAGTTTTTCTACGTATCGCGGTAGCTAGGGAAACGCGAATTAAGGACCCGTAGGTGCGAACGTTCTCCTCGGGGAATCCATAAATCCGCGCGCGCAATTTTTTGTAACGTAGGCAACAGACTACCAAGAATTTGGTATTCCCTAAATTGCGCTGAGCGACTAACCTTTCGTTTCATACCGATTCTTTGAAAGTTGGTTCGAAATGAAAAACCATCAGCTATTTGTGCTGCCAATTTTGTCGCTCATTGGCGGATGTGCTACCACGTTTGATCAGAATTACGCAGCAGATGCCGACAAAGTGGCGGCATACCCGCTCACGCATCGGAGTGAATTCGAACGCCTCGATCTGGCGGAAGTCATTGCCAATGAACTTCCAGGCGACCGTTGTGAAAAAACCTTGCCACGCCGCAGCAAGGCGGTACTTCAAGAAGATTTCGATCCGAATTTTGTGGGCACGCGTGCCGACCGAGCGCTCGGTTGTTTCTCCGATTGGGCGGATACTCAACCTGGGCGTGCGCAAGAGCGGCGCAATCATATTCAAGAACGCTTGCTTGCCGCGTCTGAACAACGTTGTGGCGACTTTAAGGCGTTGCTACAGCGTAAACAGTCCGATACAGGGTTCATAACAGGGTTGTTAACCGCCGGTTTTTCCGCAGCCGGAGCGATTACGAAGAGTATTGAAGGCGCGCGAACGTTGGCTGGGTTATCCGGGTTTTCATCTGCGTTTGGAGCTGAGTACAACCAAGCGTATTTTTCAAATCTAGCCGCGCATGTTGTTATCGCCGGCATCGATTCACAACGCTCGCGCATCTACACGCAGATGGTCGAGGCCGGCCAACGCAAACCCATTACCGACTACCCATTGCAGCAAGCGATAAAGGATGCGATGCGGTATCACGCTGCGTGCAACATTATGGTTGGCTTTATTGAGGCGCAAGATGCCATTCGCACGGTTGAAAACCCGGGGCTTGATGTGTTGAAACGCGCAATTGTTAAAAACAAACACATCCAGCAGCTCAATCAGGCAGAGCCCAAAGATATACCAAAGCTTGTTGCGGATTGGAAGGACATACTGCCTGCTGATAAGTGGTTGGCCGGTGTACCCACGGCATCGACGGGTAGCCCGCGCACTAATACAGCCAGCGAAGGCGCGATGGCACTGGAGTTGGCATTGATCGAGACTAAAAAACTAACGCCAGTGATCAAAAAGCGTGGGCTAGCAATAGCCGAAAATCTCGATGGAACTTTAAAAGAGAGTGGGAAGTCGGAGGCTGAAAAGGCAGCAGGGGTGCTAGGCGCGCTGGCTACGAAAACCGTTGAGCAAATCGAGGCCTGTCGTGGCCCAGTTAAGGCGCAGGCGATTGAGCTTATCGATCTTGAAGCGAAACAAAGCGTAGAACAAACGGATCAAACTCGTGACAAACGTTCGATTGATATCCGTTATGCCAATATGCGCTCCGACGCCCTTGTGCGCGCCATCGCCAGTCTGGGCGATCCACTGAGAAGCTGTGATGCAACGCTATTCAAGGCATTGGACGCGATACAGACGGAAATAGCCGCCAAGGATATTGCGAAGCAGAAGCTAGCACTAGGCGGGTTCAGCAAAGCTTACGGCGAATGCCCGCTGCCAAGCGCGTTACAGTACGGCAAGCTATGTCCAAAGCCAGCCGATTGACGTTGTGTTTACAAGCGAAAACCCTGCGGCGTAAAACCGGCATTTTTTAGGAGATATCTTCCAGAAAATGCCGTTTTTACGCCGCAGGTATTGGGTAAAAAATTAGTGCAGTGCGTGCGCTTGAAGCGCTTCGAGCGTAACCACATCCAGTGCCGCTTCGTGCGAGGAGGCTAACACCACTTGCGGAGCGCATTTCGCAAGCCATGCCTCACGCCAGCGCGTTACGCATAAGCACCAGCGGTTGCCTGCTACCAAGCCTACAAAGCCGTACTCGGGGCGGGGCGTGGATAGGTCGTTACCACACGATTTGGAGAATTGCAAAAACGCCTCAGTCATCACTGCGCACACGGTATGCGAGCCGACGTCGTTCGGGCCGGTATGGCAACAGCCGTCGCGGTAAAAGCCAGTGACCGGTGATTCAGAGCACGAGGCGAGCGGCCCGCCCATCACATTGCGCGCGCCGCGTTCGCCACTGGATTCGTAAGGCATTGTTGTGCACCATTGCAATAAACCGCTACGATAGCCCAAATGGACTTGCGTGCTTTACACCGCGCCGAATTTTTTAGGCGCGCCATAGGCCGTAGGCGTGTGCCCCACAACATAGGTGTGATCGTCGAGCTCGGCGCGGCACTCGCGTAAGAGCGGGTCGTTAAGCGCGTCCTTGGTATTAATGCTAGTGGCGATTTTCATGGCACTGCTGACGTACCAATACGCAGCCGCAACACCGCACACAATGGCACCGCCGAATAAGATTGAGCTTAACATGATGATTCCCTTCGTCTTTTTCAAAAATTGGTGAGTAACACAACAGCAAACGCTGCCCTACCTGTAAAAACGAGGTTCTTTGCCAAAATCTATCGTTTTTGAAAAAAAAGAGTTGAAAAATATCGAAACCTCCGCTGTTGCAGTGACTGAGCTCTTGCGCCGCGCTGCCACCGGCAACGCGCAAGCGAGCGACGATTTGTATGCCGCGGTGTACGCGGACTTGAATCGCATCGCCCGCCATCGACTCTACGAAAGCGGGCTTATCTCGGTACTCGACAGCCCGGCGCTGGTCAACGAAGCGTACATGCGTTTGGCTGGGCACGAAGGGGAGCTTGCGACAAATCGGCGCGTCTTTTTCGCCTACGCCTCGAAAGTGATGCGCAATATTTTGCTCGATCAAATTAAAGGTGCGGCCACCGACAAACGCGGCAGCGGTCAGGCCGATTTAACGCTCTACACCGGCGTAGCTGGCGTTACCTTTCGCAACGATCAGCTCGATTCGCTCGCGCAAGCGTTGCAGCGGCTGCAACGCATCGACGAGCGCGCCTGCAATTTAGTAGAGCTGCGCTATTTCGGCGGGCTTTCCATGGAAGAATGTGCGGAGCACTTGAGCATCTCTACCGCCACCGCCGCGCGCGATTGGGAAAAAGCGCGGGCGTTTTTGCAAGCGGAGTTAGCCTAACGCTGGCTTACTGATAGGTAGAGGGTGGCGCGTAAAAAACCGGAGCGCTTACATAAAGTTTGCATACGGCTGCGTTGCGCGACCAGCTCTGGCCTGTAGCCGAGCTCCTCAGCGCCCAATCACCCTCTTTCACCACCACTGTCCAGTAGGTATTGGCTTGCGCCACAGTTTCCACGGTGCTTGAAAGCGCTTTGCTCAATGGGTTTGCCGTGGAATAAGACATGCTGCTGTTAGAAACGATGGAGCTAGCCGCGATCGCCGAATTTTCAGTAATTGAAGAATACAAATCCGCGTTGCTCACCACCACCGAGATGTTGCGGGTCGCCGCGCCACAATAGCTACCCGTAATAAAAGACGACACATTTGGGATGTTGTAGGCGAATGACACCATGTTTATGCTGTCCGCAGGCGGCAGATACGTCCACGATGCGTTGCCATACGCATTAAGTGGAAGCAAGCTAGGCATGGTTGTAACACCACCCTGGCCTAATCCGCCGCAGGTGAACTCTTTGTTAAGGCGTTTGCAACTCAGTTGGGGCAAGCTTTGGGCGGTTGCTATGCTCATGCCAAAACAGGCAAGTAGCGCCGCGCAAAGATGCCGTTGTGCGTAATTATTGGTTTTCATAGTATTTTGTTCCCAGGATTTTTGTACGGAAGGCTGCTTAGCTGTAAAGACGACAAATGTTCTCAGGATCCATCATAGTTTTGAAAAAACGCCAGCGCATCCCCCAAAAGATGTAAGGGACACCCTTAAATTACGATTGGGATGCGTGCGAAGTCTATTTTTGTGCTCGGACTCATGAGTAAATCAGTCAGTTTCTTGCTGTCGGCCTGCCAGCCTAGCTCCATTTGCACTCGCCGAGCCAAACGGGTTCGTTCAGCCGCATCGATAGTGGGCGAGAAAAGCGCGAGATAGGCCTGCGCCGAAAGCGTAAAGTGATGATGGTCGCCGCGGGTCGCGCGCAAGGTTTCGACACAATCGGCGAGGCGTGACCGGCTTGCCGCGAGCGTTTCTTCCCGAATTGAAGCAAGAATCAGTAGCAGCTGCGTGATCGCCACCTCCGAGTGAACAGCCGAGTGTCGCGCAATTTGCTCAGCCACAACGCTAGTAAGCAACGTTGCGGCTTCTGTTTTGCGACCTTGGCGGAGCACCGCCTCGGCGACGTAGCGCTGGGCGCGCAACGCAACATCGCTTTTCTCTCCACCAAACCGCTGCGCGACGAGCTGCGCATACGCCCGCAAACTGGACTCCTCTTTAAGGTCGCCACGATACATGGCGACGAGGTTAAGCTGGTTATCAATAAACGCACGTTCTGTTTCATCGTCCGATGTGGTTTCAGCCCGCATCGTCGTGAGCCGCGACGCAGCTTGATCGAGTCCGCCGGTTCGAATGAGTGAGAACGCCGCGTTTCGGCAGGTCACGCGGGTCTCCGAGTGGCGCGCACCGAGCCGCTCGATATGTTCAGTGCAAGCAGCCGAAAGCGTTTCGCGTGCTTCAACATAGCGTCCGTCCATGATAAATACGCTACCTAAAAACGCTTTCGAACGGGCGCGATCTAACGCACTTCGAACGGGGTACTTGAGATCGAGCGCAATCACTTCATCGAGTTTTGCGCGCGCGAGGTTTACGTCTGCAGTGGCCCGCGCGGACAACGCTTGCCCCTCCAAAGACCACACAAGCTGCTCCACATCGAGCGGCGAGTGCGCGCGCCATTGGCCCTCGGCGCGCGCAAAGTGCTCTTTTGCAACCGAAGATTCGTTGCGATACGAGGCCAGTTGTCCGCGCAGATTGTCCAGCTTTGCGAGCAACACATCGGGTGCGCGCAGGTGCTTTTCTGAGGCGATAATTGCTAAATCGAGCTCTTTTTGCGCCGCAGGTAAATCAAACGCCTTGGTTGTTGCGTCGGCCAATTGCAGTTGCGCAGCGATTTGCCCACGAAAATCGTTGCGGGCTTGGGCGGCATCCCGCTGCGTCATGAAAAGTTTGCGCGCTTCATCGTACGCGCCCACATCGCGGTAGAGCTCGCCCATGCGGCTGACCAATTCCGGGTCATTATTTTTGGACGTTTCAATGTAGGCATTGGCCCGGTCGAGCAGCTCCTTCGCTGAAAAAAGCCGCGTCTTGGCGACATCGGGGCTCATGCCGGCGAGCAAGCCTTGCATCAGGCCGTTAATCGAAGCGGCGCGGGCGGCGCTTTCATTGGCCTGCTGCAAGTTTTGCAGCGCTTGCAGCCCAAAGCCTGCCGAGGCCAGCGCGCCCGCTGCGGCAATGGCTAACGGAAATTTTTGCCGGACTACAAATTTTTTCAATCGGTACCAAACCAAACCTTGCCGTGCGAGCACGGGCCGCGAGTCAAGCGTGCGTTGCAAATCTTCCGCAAAAGCAAGTGCAGAAGGGTAGCGCTCACTTGCGTTTGCACGCAGGGATTTACTCACAATCGCAGCCAGATCACCTGCCAACGCGCGGCGGTAAGCGGTAAGGGAGCGCGCCCCGCACCGTTGCGCCCACGCCTCGTCCATCGTCGCCTCGGTAAGCCGCATCGGAGGCACGCTCAGCGTTTTCAAGCGCCCGGCCATATCCCGCGCGTGTTCACCGAAGGGCAATGCGCCGGTTAGCAGCTCAAAGAGCACCACGCCCAGCCCGTACACATCGGTTGCGGTGGTCACAGTATCGTTGGTTAACTGCTCCGGCGCGGCGTATTTCGGCGTAAGCGCTGCGCCGGTTAGCCGAGTGAATTGGCTTTCTTCGGCGGTGCGGTCGTCGTCTAATAATTTCGCGATCCCAAAATCGAGCAATTTGAGCGTGCCTTCCTTCGTCACCAAAATATTGGAAGGCTTAATATCCCGATGCAAAATGAGCCGCGAGTGGGCATGGTGGAGTGCGTGGGCGGCGGCAATGGTGAGCGTAACGCGGCCACGCAAATCAACGCGCCGCTGCGCGCAGTAATCGTGCAAGGCAATGCCATCGATGTATTCCAAGGCTAAAAAAGGCTGGCCTTGCGCGGTGGTCCCGGCATCGTAAATGCGCGCGATGTGCGGGTGATCGAGCTGCGCGAGGATATTGCGTTCTCGGTGAAAGCGCTCGGCCAAAACATTGCTTGGCAACACCGCCATCGGCAGCTTAATCGCCACTGGCCGATTGAGCGTGCCGTCGGTGCGGCGCCCGAGCCACACATCAGCCATACCACCTTTGCCGATCTCTCGCTCAAGCGTATACGCGCCCACCGCATCGCCCGCTTGCAGCCCTCGCGCCGCCACACTACTTGATTTTTCGGCGAACACTTCGGTGAAAGGCTGCGCCTGCGGTTGCAGGTCGGGCGCGAGTAATTGCCCCACGCGCCGCGCTAAATCGGCGTCGGTTTGCGCAATTTCGGCCAGCCGAGCGCGTTGCCCGGCCACGTCTAATTCGCTCAGCGCGTTAACGTGGGCGAACGCTTCTCGCCATTGATCAGTTGAAAGGGTGGGTTCCAAATTGGGCATTTAATTTTTTTGTAAGGGTGGCATACAACCTCGGGAAACGCTGATTAAGTGTCCAAACGGGCGCATTTCGTCGTGGGGCGGGGCTACCCCTCCAAACGTAAAACCACCGAAACGCCCCTGGCAGAGCGCCCGGCGCCGACAACATCAACCCCCCATCGAACCCGCCGACCCACCCCCCCCCCCCCC
>JANMDS010000586.1:0-10358 GCA_031376405.1 Betaproteobacteria bacterium | reverse complement strand
ATACCTGCGGCGCAAAAAGGCCGTTTTTTAGGAGATATCTCCCCAAAAACGGCCTTTTTGCGCCGCAGGTGTTTTCACTTTTAGGAACATTAAATATGTACACCCTCTACACCTTCCACGGCGCTTGCTCCACCTCCGTTCACTTCGTGCTCGAAGCGCTCGGCGTGCCCTACGAAACCAAATCCGTCTCGCTCAAAGATGGCGCGCAAAACACCCCCGAATACAAAGCGATCAACCCGCGTAGCAAAGTACCGGCGCTCGCATTCGATGGCAACATACTCACCGAAGCGGGCTCCATCATCCAATATTTGTGCGACAAGCACGGGCCAAACACCATGCTGGGCGCACCGGGCACGCTCGTTCGCGCGCGGGGCACGCAATGGATGGCCTACATCGCCTCCGGCGTTCACCCAAACTGGACGCGCCATGTACGCACCGCCAAATTCGGCGACGAAGCCGCTATCCCTAGCATTGATGCCAAAGCGCTCGAAATGTGGCAAGCCGAATGGGATTTCATCGAAACCGAGCTCGCCGCCAAAGGCCCGTTTACCTGCGGCGCAAATGTGCAAGCAAGTGATTACTATCTCTACACGCTAGCTCGCTGGGGTCGCACGGTAAATCCTTCTACGTTGGATCGCCCGCATGTAAAGAAATTTTTTGATGCGATGAGCGCGCTGCCTGCGGTAAAGAAAGTGTTGGCCGATACGGGGATGAACTAAGCCCGCTGAATCGCCTCCCATAAAAGGCGGGTATGTTTCGAGGCGTGGGCTTGGAGCTTATCGTTCAGCGATGCACTTTTCAGCACAAGAACGGCATTTTTTGGGGTGATAACTTCCGAAAAATGCCGTTTTCTCGCCGCAGGTTGAGGCGTTACTTCACCATCTGCACAGAACCCGATACGGTTAGCGACAACTGCTGAACGCCAGCTTCGATTGGAACTGCATTATCCGCGGCCATCATTGCGCCGCGCGCTTGCATCATCATTTTTGGGCGCTCGGGTAAGCCGCCACCAATTTGGCCTACGGCCACTTCCCGCACGGCAAAGCTCGTGTTCCCGAACGCGCGTGTGGCGGCTTGGGCCTTGGCGCGAAACGCGACGATGCCTTTATCGATGAGTGCGTTTTCTTCTTTCGTGCGAAGTTCGGGAGAGATTTCAAAGCCGTTGCTCGAAATTTGTAAATCTTTGGCGAGTTTGCCCGCCAGCGTGCCGAGTACGCCAAACTCTTTCGCTTTCAAAATCACCTCTGCCCGCACCACCCAGCCATTGCGTTGGCCCTTATTGTCGTAGCGCGGCTGGGTGGTGTAGTTGCCGCTGGAGGCCTGCACGCCGCTGGTCGCTTTTGCCTCCGCGAGCGCGCGGCCCAAGATTGCGTTTACTTCGCTGGTGAGGGGCGCGGCATCGGTGCCTTGTTTTTCTACCGCGAGCGTAATCACAGCAGTGTCGGGCTGCACCGCCGCACTCACTGTTGCGTCGATAGAAAGGAGGTCGCGCAACTCTTGCGCTTGGGCAGATTTTGTTTGTGCACTCACGATTGTTGCAACTCCTAGAAAAAGTGCTACCGCGCAAAGCGAAGTGGCGTGGCGTACGTTTGGCATGATGCGGCTGCTTTCGGATGATTCATTCAAAGCTTGCAATGTTACCGATGATCCGACAGCGGCGCTCGAAGGCAGTGTGCGCAACAATCTGACAGAGCGAAAAAACACCATTTTTTGGGAGATAACTGCTAGAAACTAACTTTTTTACGCCGCAGGTATTCCGCGCTTAAATTGCGATATGCCGCCCGCCGTCCACGTTGATGGTTTGTCCCGTCACGTAGGGCGCATCCATCAGCAAATACTTCACAGCGCGGGCGATGTCGTCAGGCGAGCCTTCGCGTTTAAGCGGCGCGTGGTTGATGATGGCCTCGCGGTCGGCATCGGTAAATTGTCCATCGTCTGGCCACATAATCGCGCCAGGGGCCACGGCGTTCACGCGCACTTCCGGCGCCAGATCGCGAGCAAGCGCGTGCGTGAGGCCACGTAGTCCCGCCTTCGCCACGTTGTACATCACATAGCCTTTGAGCGGGCGCTCGGCGTGAATATCGGTAATATTAATGATCGCCCCGCGCGTGGCCCGCAAATGCGGTGCGGCAGCTTGCGAGAGAAAAAGTGGCGCTTTCAAATTGCTGCCTACCAACTCCACCCAGCTTGTTTCGCTAACTTCCGCAAGCGATGTGGGGTAGAAAGTAGAGGCGCAATTTACCAGTGCATCTAAACGCCCGAAGGTGTCGAGCGTTTGCAAGATGACCGAAGGTAATGTCTCAATTTCTAGCAACTCGGCTTGCACCGCTGCCGCGGAATTAGCGCGCGTTGCATTCAGCGAATCTTTCAAAGCTTTCGCGTCTGCCGCCGATGCGCGATAATGAATCATCACGTTTGCACCTTGCGCGTGCATCATCCGCACAATCGATGCACCCACGCGTTTTGCTCCGCCTGTAACCAGTACGACTTTGCCGTTCATGAACCCTCGCTCCCGACTTGCCACCGCTTCCTCTGTTCAGTTCACACCCGAACAGTCAACGCATGTCAATCGAGTGATCGAAACACTGCGCCGCAATATCGAGCGAGAGGGCGGATGGATACCGTTTTCTGATTTTATGCGCACTGCTCTTTACGAGCCCGGATTAGGTTACTACGCAGCGGGTGCGCAGAAGTTTGGCGCGGGCGGCGATTTCGTTACCGCACCCACACTATCGCCGCTTTTTGGGCAAACCGTAGCCCGAGCCATCTACGATGTGGTGTACCGAAGCTCGGATCAGGTGTTGGAGCTGGGCGCGGGCACTGGAGCGCTGGCGCTGGCCGTGCTATCTTGGCTCTCCTCGCAGGGCATCGTGGTGAAGTATTCTATTTTGGAACTCTCGCCCGATTTGCGGGCGCGGCAAGAAGAAACGCTCGCCGCCTTCACCCCTCAGATTCGCTGGATTACCAAATTGCCGGAGGAAATCAACGGCGTAGTCATCGCAAATGAGGTGCTCGATGCCGTGCCCTGTGAGCGTATCTACTTTCATCAGGGCGTGCATAACCGCGTAGGCGTGGTGTACCGAGACAACCGTTTCGTATTGAAAAGTAAGCCCGTGCCGCCCGATGCCCCGCACACGTTGCGCGATGCGCTTGTGCGTGTTCCTACACAAGAGGGTTATTTAACGGAAATCAACATCGAAGCCGAGGCGCTGGTGCGCACCGTTACCGAACGGATGCGCGATGCCGTAGCGCTCTGGTTCGACTACGGTTTTCCGCGCGCGGAGTATTACCATCCGCAGCGCCGAGATGGCACGCTGATGTGCCATGTCCAACACCGTACACACAGCGACGTTTTCTTCGCCCCCGGCATGCAAGATATCACCGCCCATGTGGACTTCACCGCCATGGCCCACGCCGCACGCGACGGCAGCGCGGACCAAATTGGGTACGTGTCGCAAGCCCAATGGTTACTTGAATCCGGCCTGCTCGAGTCGCTCATGGCCGTCGGCGCGCCCGGCTCTGCCGCCTATCTAACCGCTTCGAACGCGGTGAACAAATTGGTGAGCCCCGCCGAAATGGGTGAGCTTTTTAAAGTAATGATGGTGCAGCGTGGCGCGTGCCCGATTACGCTTGGGTTTTCGCGGGATCAGAGTTATCGGCTTTGAAATTTTCGAGCCAGTGCGATTCCCATTGTTGCAAGCAACACTAACAACACTGGCAAATCGCCCATCGCCGCATAGGGTGTAAGCCCAGCTCGGCCTTGCACAGTGGTTTCCAGTACGCCACGCGTAAACCATGGTAAGCGCGAAATTTCGTTACCCAAATGATCGAGTGCAACGGTGATGCCGGTATTGGTCGCACGTAACATGGGGCGGGCGTATTCAGCCGCGCGAATCTGCGCGATCTGAGAATGTTGCTCCGCCGCCCAAGAGCGCCCGTACCACGCATCGTTGGTTAAATTGACCAACATCGTGGCATCAAGTGATTGCGGTCGAATTGATCGAGAAAATACATCTTCGTAACAGATCGAAACGCCAAGCTGTTGATTACCAAGTTTTATTGGCTCGGGCGCAGAAGCGCCTGCAGAAAAACCAGCAAGAGGAATAGCAACGTTGTCATAAAACCAGCCCAGCCACGCTTTGAGCGGCATATATTCACCGAACGGCACGAGGTGGTGTTTTCGGTAGGTTTGTACCGTGGAGCCATCGAACACAAACGCGGAATTGAAGTACGTTTTGTTCGCCTCGACTTCGGGGGCTCCAAAAATGATGTTGCGCCCACCTTCGCGCGCCGCAGCGCTCCACTTGGCAACAATCGGATCGTCCGCGCGCGCGCGTAGCGGCGTGACGTACACCGTTTCAGGCATGATGACTAACGTGCCTTTCGCTCGCGCAAACAGTACGTCGAAAACTTCGGCGTTGGCCTTCAATGCATCTTCGCGGAATTTCAACTCTTGGGCAATATTGCCCTGCACCAGTGAAACGGTGACTGGAGCGGCATTGTTTGGTTGCGTCCACGCAATCTGCCGCGCAGAAAATCCACCGACGAGAACGGCGGCAATCAAAATGCCGGCCGCGCTGAACCGCCGAAAATTAGGGAATATCGCCCGCGGCCACGCCCACGCAATCAGCGCGGAAATGAGACACGCAATGAACGAGGCTCCTAAGCCACCTACGATCGGGACAAAACCCATCAACGGGGAATCCGCTGCGTGCGGATGATCCATCGTTAACCACGGGAAGCCCGAAAATAAGTGAGCGCGCAGCCACTCAAAGGCTACGAAAAATGCGGCGGCAACAAATGGCGCATAGGCACCGGTGCCTGCTGCAGACCAGCGCGCGAGTAGGAGCGCACACATCGGAAACAAGGCAAGATAGGCACAGAACAAGAGCGTAGCAATCGCAGCCAAGATCGCAGGCATTTGCCCAAACGTGTTGAGTGCGATGTACACCCACGATACGCCAATACCAAATAGCCCTAGGCCAAACGCAAAGCCCTGTTGCGCGGCAGACTTTGCGGAGGGCGCACGCAGCCCTCGCGCGAACAACCAACCCAGCGTGATGAGCGGCAACCACCAGAGCCGGTGCGGAGCAAACCCCAGCACGGTAAGCGCACCGAGGCCGAACGGAACTACCAGCGCGCCGTTCAAGTTTTAGTGCCCGCTTTGTGCACGGTAAGCGTTACCACGCGCCGACTATCAGCGCGGGCGACGGTAAATTGATAATCCCCCAAACGAGCACTTTCGTTGCGTTTCGGCACCCGACCAAATGCGTGGGTCACTAGGCCACCGATCGTATCGAAATCATCGCTTTCGAAGCGCGTACTGAAGTGGGTATTAAAGTCTTCAATCGAAGTACTGGCTTTTACTCGAAAATGCCCCGCTGCTGAATCGGCCAAGATGTTTTCATCTTCGTGATCGAAATCGTGTTCGTCGGCAATATCACCGACAATTTGTTCGAGCACATCTTCAATCGTAACCAAACCCGCAACGCCACCGTATTCGTCCACCACAACGGCCATATGATTGCGGTTAACTCGAAACTCGCGTAGCAATACGTTGAGCGGCTTTGATTCGGGCACAAACACCGCAGGCCGCAACATCGCGCGCAAATCGAAATCTTCCGGATTTAAAAAGTATTGCAAAAAGTCCTTCGCCAGAAGAATCCCAATTACATCGTCGCGATTTTCGCCAACGACAGGAAATCGTGAGTGACGGGTATCAACCGCTTTACCAATAGAATCTGAAAGTGGATCATCCACTTCAATCACGTCCATCGAGGAGCGCGGAATCATCACATCGCGCGCGGTAAGTTCGCGCACAGCCAACGCGCCCTCTGCAATGGAAAGTGCATCGCTATCAATCAGATTTCGGGAGTGGGCATCACGCAATACCGCGACCAACTCTTCACGCGTTTCGGGCTTATCGTGCAACAACGCGGCTAATCGATCTAGCAAGCGTAGGGGTTTATCGTTACTCATAGGGGTTGGTAATTCTAAATTGGCGCAGGATTTTTATCTCCCTTGCCTCCATTACCGAAGCATCCTTTGCGGTTTCGTGATCGTAGCCTTGAACATGCAAAGCGCCGTGAATGACCATGTGCGCGAAATGCGCGTGCACCAATTTCTTTTGTACTTTTGCTTCCTTGCGGATGACATCTACGCAAATCGCAATGTCGCCCTCTATTGCTTGCGTTGCGAGGACTGTGGCCGGGGCATATACAAACGACAATACGTTCGTGGCGTAATCCTTGCCGCGAAAATCTCGATTGAGCGCACGCCCTTCCCTATCACTAACAAAACGCACAGTGAGCTGCAGCGAACGCTCCGCGCTCGCGCTCACCCAGCGCCGCAGCTGCGCGCGAGAGGGAATGTTTTTTTCACCGCAGGAATATTGCACCGACAGCGAAATACGTTTATTGCTGGAGTCCATTGTGTTTCCCATGCGGGCTATGGGCATCATACGCATCAATGATGTGCTGCACCAGCGGATGGCGGACCACATCGGCGCTAGTGAAGTGCGTCATGGCAATTCCGCGCACGTTTTGCAAAACGTTAACCGCATCGATCAACCCACTTTTTTGGTGGCGTTGCAAATCTACCTGCGTTGGATCGCCCGTGACCACGGCTTTGGTGCCCATGCCTACGCGCGTTAAAAACATTTTCATCTGCTCAGGCGTGGTGTTTTGGGCTTCATCGAGAATGATGAAGCTTTGGCTGAGCGTGCGTCCGCGCATGTACGCGAGCGGAGCAATTTCAATTGCGCCCCGATCAAATAATTTTTGTACTTTTTCCGCACCCATTAAATCGTAGAGTGCATCGTAGAGTGGGCGTAAATAAGGATCAACTTTTTGCGCCAAATCTCCCGGCAAAAACCCCAAGCGCTCCCCCGCCTCTACCGCTGGGCGCACGAGCACGATGCGTTTAACTAAATCGCGCTCCATTGCATCGACCGCACAGGCCACTGCTAGATAGGTTTTCCCCGTACCCGCAGGGCCGATGCCGAACGTGATATCGTGGGCAGCGACGTTGCGCAGATAGGCATGTTGGTTGGGGGTGCGCGCACAAAGATCAGAGCGGCGGGTTTTAAGTGGCGGGGTTACGACCACAGATTCAACCGCGCTTTGTGGCCGCGCGGGACCATTTCTTACCTCAACTAAGCCCAGTTGAATGCTCTCCAACGTAAGCGGCGTTCGATGGGCTTGCAGATAAAACTGCTCAATCGTAGTCCGGGCTCTTGCCGCGCCCACACCTTCAATGCGGAAGGATGCCTCTCTACGCTTGATCGACACATCAAGTGCGGTTTCAATTTGTCGTAGGTTATTGTCAAGCGCGCCGCAAAGATTAGCAAGGGCGGCGTTATTTAGCGGGGCAAGCGTCAGCTCAACCGAGGATGTATTCAAGTGGCAGTTGTAGATTCTGTGCGAATGGTGCTATTGTCGCTAAAAGAACCTGAAGGTGCAAATTGGGGTGGGCGTTGCAAAAGGCGCAGCGCCCACCGTTGGTAACTTTTCTACGCACCAGCCTTTGTGGAAACAGCCGTTAGCGCCGATTGCAATTGGTCATAGGCATCGTCCAGATGCGCCCGTTGCTCTACGCTGCCACTGGCATTGCGGCGGGCGCTATCGAGCTTGGCAAGCAACTGCTTCGCCTGCGCCCGTACGATTACCCGCGCATCGCCAGGGGTATTTCCACTTTCACGTTTCAGGGTAAACACCATCCAGCGCAAATACTCACGCTGCAACGCCCGGCGCATCGGTGTGGTCGCGTTACCACTTTCTGCCTCGCTCCAAATACGTGATTGCAGCGTGCTGTAGAGCTCGGCAATCGTTAATGCTGGCGCGTTTTCACCCGTCAATGCGGGAGAGTCGGTGAGCCGCTTGGCAACGCCATCGGCGGTAAGCCGCTGCAATACGCTCCGTTGCAACGAAAGCACACGATCAGGCAACGAGAGATTTGCCGAGTAAGTACCACCGGCCCCAAAGTTAGACCACGCCCCATCTTCGCGATCTAAAAAATCAACCGAAAGCCTGCTTAAGAACTGGGGTGAATAGCGGAAATTGCTTTCGCTAAACAGGCTATCTGCAAGTAAGTTGAGCGCTACACGCTGCTGATCCGCTGAAGTTGGGGTAATCGGTGCCCGCCCAGTGCCCGCGTTGTCCCGCAGCAAACTTACGCCTCCAACAAATTTTGAGGTGAGCTCCGAAATCGTGGCCAATTGCATGAATCCGCGGTCAAAATTGCGCCGCAAATATTCGTAAGGCTGGCCTGCTGGCGTTTCCTTCGCTTGCAATCGGTCCCACATTTCGCGAACGAGCTTTACGCGCTTGCCGTAGTGCGCGAGCGGATCGCCCGTTAAATCAAAGCGATTCACTTCTGGGTCAATGCCTTCCATTGTGCTGCCGTAGCCTGCATCTTCGTCGGTTGCGTAGGCCAGCAACGGTTCATTGCTGCGACTGGCAATTTTTGCCACTTCGGCAGCTTCGGTTTCTTTTCCAAAGGGTTTGTAGCCGTACTCAATGGCCCAATAGTCGTAAGGGCCGAGTGTGCTCATAAAGTATGCGCCTTGCTTTTGCCCTGGTAACGACAGATTGAGCGGGTTGTAATCCATGACCGAGCCTGATAAGCCGTTGGTTTTAGAAAATTCGGGGTCAGTAACTTGCGCTTCTGTGTAAATCGTTGAGGCACGAAAATTGTGGCGTAGCCCCAAAGTATGGCCTACCTCATGGGCCATGATGTCGCGCAATCCTTCCATTACGAATTGCTCTGCTTGCGGCGAGCCCATGAGCACTTCACCACGCGCATCCAATAAATCAAGCGAGAACGCCACATCAGAAAATTTCATTTCTGCGTACGTGCACAGCGTACCTGCCCGTCGCACCATCCCAATTGGCCGGGGCGTATCCTCGGTGTAACGGGTGGTGTAAATGCGCGTCATCTCCTCAGAGAGTTCGATATCTGCATCTAAAATTTCGCCGCTGCGCGGGTCAGTTGCGGAAGGCCCGCGCGCACCGAACGGCACGCCTTTGCCCACAAACCAACGCACTGAGGCGTGGCGTAAATCTGAGGTATCAAAATCATCTTCTGGTTTTTGCTGTTTCACCACGATTGCATTTTTAAAGCCAATCTTCTCGTAGGCCTTGTTCCACGCCAAAATGCCGTCCGCAACGGCGGGTCGATATTTTTCTGGAATGTTTTTATCCAACCAATAGACAATAGGCTGCTTAGGCTCAGAAAGCGCAGCGCTAGGATCGCTCTTTTCTAAGCGCCAGCGATTCACAAATTTTTGTTTTGGTGAGCGTTTTTCGTTGTCCGAAAAATCGTAGGTGGTAGTGTTGAAATAACCCACGCGAGGATCGGCTATCCGAGGCGTCATTACCGTTTCGGGAAGTTTTGCTAAGTTGTATTGAATTCCCATAAAAAAACTGCGAATATCGGGCAGCGTGGTGGGCAGGGGCGTAAACGGCACGGGCTGTGGCGCTCCGGGCATCGGTACAGAGAGCCGTGCCAAGCCGAAATGCAGCTTCACCCCAACGCTAAGTTGGTCATCGGTCGAGCGGATTTTTGCAAAGCTTGAGTTGCGCACGTCGAGCGCATAACTTTGCCGAAATGATTGCTCCACTTGAAAACTCACGTGCGACATATCGGATACGAAGAGCGGATTCAATTCAATTAAAAATGATTTCCGCTCGGGATGGGGTGCGCTGGCTACGGGGGCCGTGCCCAAAAGTGAATCGGAAAATGAACGCTCAATCGCCATACCGACTGGCGTATTGTCGCGGGGACCATATTCGGCGTTTAAGGACACAAGCTGCACAACCGTCGGGCTGAACCTACGCAAGGTAACGATGTTCAGTACGCCACCATTATCCGCTGCGCCATACGCACCCATCTGGTTGCCATACAAGCCACGCTCGCCGATTCCGTGCGTCACGTTCATACTCAATGCGATGGGCTTCTCAATTTGATCTGGCATGATTTCGAGCCACACCTTATCGTCTTTTTGATAGGTGGTAAACCAACCTTTAGTTACAGTCGCATCTTTAATCACATCGGCGAACGGACGGGGCGGTGGCGGCGAGCCTGGTGTGGGCACTGGGGCGGCTGTAAGCGGCGCGGCCAGTGCGCCTGCAGGACGAGCTGCGGGTGCTGTGATGCCAGCGGGTGCGGCAACCGGTGACGCAGTACTGGTGGTGGGCGAAACCGCAGCTGGGGTCGTGGGTGTCGTCGTCGCGCACCCCGCGATGGCGAGGACAAGGAAATTGACTGCAAAAATTGTTCGTGTGGAGTTCATCGTAAAAACCAAAGTTATTCTTCAAACGGAAAAGTGTAACCAGCATACCTAAAACCTGCGGCGCAAA
>JANMDS010000562.1:0-2566 GCA_031376405.1 Betaproteobacteria bacterium | reverse complement strand
CAAAGCGTTTTTCTTCGGGGTCTACGCTGCGAATTCCGATCTGCACGATCTCATCAGCACGCAGGGCCACTCCCGAACCCCCGGCCAGGGCAGTAAGCGCTTTTGGTCCGTGCCCGAAAAGCACTGCTACCGGCATGCCGTGGACGTTGCCCGATGGTGTAATCGCGCTGGTGTTGAAATCGGCATGGGCATCGAGCCACAACACGCGCAGTCGCTTGCCCGTGCGATGGCAATGCGCCGCGACCGCGCCGATCGAGCCAATTGCCAACGAGTGATCGCCGCCCAGTAAAATCGGAATTGCCCCTTGCGCCAACACGGGGGTTAGTGCGTCACGCACCGCCGCGTTCCACGCAACCGCCTCGTTCAAATGCCGATAGCCCGCAACGGGCGGCAACCACGGATTGGCCGGGCCCGCTACATTGCCACCGTCGTGCACAGTGAGCCCGCGCGCGCGCAAGGCATCGACCAATCCAGCCACGCGGAGCGCCTCAGGACCCATGCTCGCCCCGCGAACCCCCGCGCCGATGTCGGTGGGCGCGCCTACGATGTGTATCGGTTTCATAGTGCCATTTTCACTGATGGGTGCTTGGAAAGCGCAAGGTAAATCGCGTCAATCTGTGCTTTTGAGTGCGCAGTGAAAGTGGCGGTAATCGCCAAAAATTTACCGCCCTTGCTTTCTCGTACCGATACCGATGCCGGATCAAACTCTGGGACGTGAAGGAGAATGGTATCGACGACCAACTTTTCAAAGGTAATTACGTTCTCTCCCATCACTTTTATAGGAAACGCACAGGGGAATTTCAATAAAGTTTCGTCGCTCACAGCACTTCCTACGCAGCGGCCAAATCGGCTTCGAAAAGCGCGCGCATTTTCTTAAATACTGGACCCACATTGCCATTTCCGATTGGCTTATCGTCAAGCTGGGTAATGGCAATCACCCCCTTTGAGGACGACGACATCCACAGCTCATCGGCGCTCCAAATTTGAGCAGTAGGGATTGGTCGCACATCAAGCGGAATCCCGCCTTGGTTTGCCAGATCAAACACCGCATCGAGCGTGATCCCAGGTAAGATCAAATTGTCTTTGGGAGGCGAAACGATACGCCCTTCTTTTACGATAAACAAATTCGACGACGACGCTTCGGATAAAAATCCGTCCCGAATCATGACTACTTCCGCGCCACCCCGCTCGGCAGCGAATTGCTTGGCCAGTACGTTGCCCAAAAGTGAAATAGTTTTAATATCACAGCGATGCCAACGAATGTCGTCGAACGTATACGCCTTCGCGCCATCACGCAACATTTCGGGTGAAGTGATGGGCAACGGGTTGGCCATCATAAATACTGTAGGTTTGGTGTCTTTCGGGAATGCATGATCCCGCTTCGCTACGCCGCGCGTGACTTGCCAATAGATGGCTTGATCGGCGAAATCTTGCTTGGCGATCAAGTCAACGATAATTTGCGTCCACTGGGCATCGGTGTACGGGTTTGTAAGCCCGATTTCTTTACAGGAGCGGGCGAGCCGCGTGAGGTGGGGCTGCATACGATACGGCCGACGGTTCACCACGGGTACGTATTCATATACGCCATCGCCGTATATAAAGCCACGGTCTAGCACCGGTATTTTGGCTTCATCAATGAGCAAAAAATCCCCATTCAAAAAACAGATGTTATTCATTACTTATTTGCTCCAGCGCATTTTTAGTGAATGCCACATACGCTTAAAAAAACTGCCTTCGGCTACGGCCTGCGCAACCACCAAATCGCGCTCGCCGATCACAGCATTGCCACTTTTAGCGGTGACCGTGCCCACGCGCGCGCCTACGGCCAGCGGCGCGACCAGCTGCGCAACACTCAATTTTGCCTCGATAGAAGGAGGTGTGCTGCCGCGCGGTAGGCTAATCAACCAATCGTCGGCGATGCTCAAATTCACGGTGTCGAGCTCACCTTTCCAAACGGTTGGACTAGAAATAATATCCCCTTTGCGCTTGATGACCACGGCATCGAACCCAGCGTAGCCGTACTCCAGCAGTTTTTTGCTTTCAGTGGCCCGCGCCCCCTCCGAGGCGGTGCCCATCACCACAGAGAGTAAGCGCCGCCCGTTTCTCTGCGCCGAGGCGATTAAGTTGTACCCCGCACTTTGGGTGTGCCCTGTTTTTACGCCATCAACGCTGGCATCAACGAACAACAATCGGTTGCGATTTTCTTGGGTAATTTTGTTGTACGTGAACGTTTTTTCTTTGTAAATTGCGTAATACTCAGGGAAATCCCGAATGAGCGCTGCTGCCAAAATCGCCATATCTTTAGCGGTCGTTGTATGGCTTGGTGCGGGCAACCCGGCGCTGTTCGTGAAGGAAGTTTGGCTCATGCCCAAGCGTTTGACTTCACTGTTCATGCGGGTAACAAACGCTTCTTCTGTGCCCGAGACGACTTCCGCTAGGGCCAAAGCCGCATCGTTACCCGATTGAATAATGAGCCCGCGAAGAAGCTCTTCCACGGTGACTGGCTTGTTTGGCTCGATGAACATGCGCGAGCCTTCGGCCTTCCACGCTTTTGGGCTTACCGGTA
>JANMDS010000529.1:0-8727 GCA_031376405.1 Betaproteobacteria bacterium | reverse complement strand
CTACCTTTTCTATCCGCTTCTTGCCTGCATGATCTTGGCACCGTATCTACGAGAACGCGCAAACTCCGTTTACCGGGATTTCCTTGACGAAATTGAGTCACAAGGAATCTTGTCGGATGAGGTGCCGCTGTATCGTGATCTACAAAGAATGGCCAATGCCAGCGTGCCCTTTGACGAGCTACAGAAATACGCGACCTTTCAGCACCTCATGATAGGTGAGCAAGGCATAGACGGCTATCCCTATGGGCAGCGAAAGTGAGACCTAACCCTTCCTTCAAGCGGACGTGCTTACGGCACGTCGCTTAAGTCAAACGTTAAACGCTAAACCTCAAACCGAATCCCCTGCGCCAGCGGTAATTCCCGCGAATAGTTAATCGTATTCGTCTGCCTGCGCATGTAAGCCTTCCACGCATCACTGCCCGATTCCCTTCCGCCGCCTGTTTCTTTTTCTCCACCAAACGCGCCGCCAATTTCGGCGCCGCTGGGGCCGATGTTTACATTCGCGATGCCGCAATCGCTGCCTGCGCCGCTCATGAAGGCTTCGGCTTCGCGCACGTCGGTGGTGAAGATACAGCTTGATAAGCCTTGCACGACTTCGTTGTGTAGTTTCATCGCGTCGTCAAACTTTTCGTAGGTGAGCACGTACAAAATCGGGGCGAAGGTTTCGTGTTGCATCACTGGTGTTTGCGCGGGCATTTGCACGATGGCGGGGCGCACGTAGAAGCCTTGCTCGTTGCCTGCAACGTTAACGCGTTCGCCACCCGTCACTGTGCCACCTTGGGCGCGGGCGTCGGCGAGTGCGGTTTGCATCATGGTGTACGCGGCTTCATCAATGAGTGGGCCGATTAAAGTTTTCGCTTCGAGTGGGGAGCCGATGGGCAGCTTGGCGTAAATGCTTTGTAGGCGGGTGACGAGCGCATCGGCCACGCTCGTGTGTGCAATCAAGCGGCGCAAAGTCGTGCAGCGTTGCCCGGCCGTGCCCACTGCAGAAAACGTAATCGCGCGCACGGCCATTTCGAGATCGGCGCTGGGGGCGACGATCATGGCGTTGTTGCCGCCGAGCTCAAGAAGCGTGCGCTTGAAAAGCGGCGCGCAGGCTTGGGCGACAGCGCGGCCCATGCGGGTAGAGCCAGTGGCGGAGACGAGTTGTACCTGCGGCGCAGTTGAAAGCGCTTCGCCCACATTTGCTTCGCCCATCGCGAGCTGTGAAAGTGCGCCGTAGGTATTGCCAGTGTCTTTCTCAAATTGGGCCAATGCTTTTTCAAACAACGCTTGGGTGGCTAGCGCGGTCAGTGGCGTTTTCTCGCTGGGTTTCCAAATCACGGTGTCGCCGCAGACGAGCGCGAGCGCGGCGTTCCACGCCCACACGGCCACAGGAAAATTAAACGCGGAAATCACTGCAACCGGGCCGATCGGGTGCCATTGCTCCATCATACGGTGGCCAGGGCGCTCGCTCGCAATCGTGAGGCCATAGAGCTGGCGCGAGAGGCCGACGGCGAATTCGCAAATGTCGATCATCTCTTGCACCTCGCCTAAGCCTTCTTGCAAAATTTTGCCCGCTTCAATCGAAACGAGCTCGCCCAGCGCGGCTTTGTTCGCGCGCAATTGCTCGCCTAGCAAGCGCACGAGCTCGCCCCGCTTGGGCGCGGGCACATTGCGCCAGTGCAAAAACGCAGCGTGGCTTTTTTCCGCGAGCGCGAGCACCTCCGCGCGGGAGTGGGCGCGCAGGGTGGCGAGCGTTTCGCCAGTGATGGGCGTGCGGCAGGCAATATCATTCCCTGCGTGTTGAGCTAGGTCAACACCTAAATTTGAGAGTAAATTACGGGTATGGGTTTTCATGGTTTGAGTGAAATACCTGCGGCGCAAAATGCGGTTATTTTGAATATTATCTCCTTGAAAACGGCCTTTTTTTTGAAGTAGGTTTCAGGAGATATTTTGATTTTGGAGTGAATTACCTTGAGACTCAAGCACATTATTGTAGGCATCAGCACCACGTTCGTTGCAAGCACAGCGTTTGCCCAAACGCCCATTAAGCTGCTCGTCGGCTTCCCGCCTGGTGGGGGCACGGATGTGATCGCGCGCGTGTTGGCCGATAAATTGAAGGATCAATTGGGCACACCCGTGGTGGTGGAAAACAAAGCGGGCGCGGGCGGCCAGCTCGCGGCGCAGGCGCTCAAAGCCGCCACGCCGGATGGCAACACGCTTTTCTTGTCGCACGACCACAGCGTAAGCATCCTCCCACTCACGCTCAAAAGCCCAGGCTTTGAGCCCGCAAAAGATTTTGTGGCCGTGGCCGGCTTCGCTACGTTTGTAAACGCGATTGCGCTCTCGGGCGGCACCAACGCAAAGTCGTACAACGAATTCATCACGCTACTGAAATCGCAAGGCAACCAAGGCGCGGTGGGCATCCCCGCGCCCGCCTCTACGCCAGAGTTTTTAGTGAAAGTGATTGGCGAACGCAATGGTTTGTCGCTGCAAGCTGTGCCCTATCGCGGCAGCGCGCCGATGATGGCAGATATGCTGGGCAACACCATCGCCGCTGGCGTAGGCTCCGTGCCAGACTTTATTGAAAATCACAAAGCAGGAAAGGTGCGCGTGGTGGCCGTGGCGGGCGAGAAGCGACAGGCGGTGCTGCCCGACGTGCCAACGCTTTCTGAGCTCGGCATCAAGGGCTTTGAAGATGCGCCTTACTATGGCATCTTCGCCCCTGCGGGCACGCCCAAAGCGTTCACCGATAAATTTAGCGAAGCGCTGGCAAAAGTGATTGCGCTGCCAGAGGTGCGCGAGCGGCTGACCAATATGGGTTTGGCCGTGGGGCACACCAGCCCCGAGCAATTAGGCGCGCGCGAAAAAGCCTACGCGAGCGCGTGGGCGAAAATCATTAAAGACAGCGGGTTTGTGCCGCAGTAAAACAGATAAATACCTGCGGCGTAAAAACGGCAGCCCGTAAGGTTTATCTCCTCAAAAATTGCCATTTTTTGACCGATGAACATTCATAACGCAACGCACTCAATCCTAAATTAGGAGGCCACCATGGATTTAGATCTTTTCCACGAACAACTCACGCGCGATGGCTATGAAATATTGATGCGCGAAATGCCTGCCGACAAATTTGTAGACACGCACTCCCACCCGTTTGATGTGCGCGCCGTGGTTACCAGCGGGGAGATTACGCTGCATTGCCACGGCGAGACCAAAACCTATCGCGAGGGCGATTTGTTCGAGCTCGCAGCGGGAATTAACCACACAGAGCAGTACGGGCCAGTGGGCGTGCAGTATGTGTTGGGGCGCAAGCACCGGGGCGATTAGGGGTGGCGGGCCTAAAGCGAAACGCTTTGCGACGAATACGAAAAAAGTACGTTTTTTGAGGCGATAACCTTCAGACAGTGACCTTTTTACGCCGCAGGTATGCGCTGAAAATCACTACTTTGCGCGCACGTTGGTTCGTATCCATTGCGCGAAGGCTTCTTCGCTTTGATCACCGGCGGCTACAGCAAGCATCGTTAGTACACAGCCGGCATCGTCCGCCTCAAGCTCGTGGCCGTTTAACGAGAGAAACAATTCCACGGCCACGAAGGCGGTTCGTTTGTTGCCATCGAGGTAAGGGTGGTTGCGACTAATGCCATACCCATAGGCGGCGGCAAGTGCGGCCACATCAGGCTTGTCATAAGCAGCAAGATTCTCGGGGCGGGCGAGTGCAGAGTCCAGAAGCCCCGCATCGCGAATGCCCACAATTCCACCGTGCTCGGCGAGTTGGGCTTCGTGTACAGCGTAGACTACGGTGGGGTCAATCCAAACACAAAAACTCATTTAGCGAGCTCGGCCAACACATCGCGGCGCTTGCGCATGAGTTCGCGCGCCACTTTCATCTGCGCTTCAAACGCGGGGTTGGTGGTGGTAATGCGCATGCCATTCGGAGAGTCGGTAAGGAATACGGTATCCCCACGATCTACGTCTAGCCGCGCCAACACCTCTTTCGGCAACACTACCCCCACGGAATTTCCGATTTGAACGAGTTTTAACCGGTGCATGGCTGGCTCCTAGGGTGAGGCAACTTAAGTAATTACGTTCGTAATTATATTTAAGTCAGTCAAGCTTCGCAATCCACTCCGCCTTATCCTACGAATTCGCTCTTGAGCAAATTTATCTCCATCGCGGCGGCCACGAGCGCCAACCGCGCGATCACGCCAAAAGCGTAAAAGCGGTTTGGGCAATTGTTGTCCGGCCGCGTGCAGGGTTGCTCGAAGGCTAGGGGCACAAATTGGGCGCCAGGGGCATTCAAATTTTGATCAACATCGCGCCCAGCATGAACACGATAAAACCCGCCTACGACGAACTGATCGACCATGTAGACCACCGGCTCGGCAATCGCATCATTCACCCGCTCTTCGGTATACACGCCTTCTTGGATGATGACCTTTTGCACTTCCAGGCCCTCCTTCACCACCGCCATTTTTTTGCGGGCATCGCGATTAAGCGCCATCACATCGTCTACTGATTTCACGGTCATCACGCCCATTCCGTACGTGCCCGCATCCGCTTTTACAATCAAAAAAGGCGGCTTATCAATACCGTACTGCACATATTTTTCTTTCACCTGCTTGAGCAACTCTTCGACGTTGCCCGCCAAACATTCAATGCCCGTCTGGGCTTTGAAATCAATTTGACCGCAATGCCCGTGCAGCGGGTTGATGAGCCACGGGTCAATGCCAATCAACTGCCCGATGTCCCACGCGACGGACTCGTAGCAGGTGAAATGCATGGATTTACTGCGCGTGCTCCACCCCGAATACACCGGCGGCACAACGTGTTGATCAAGTCCTTTCAGAATATCAGGAATGCCGGCGGACAAATCGTTGTTGAGCAACACCGTACACGGCGTGTCGAAGCCCGCAACCGTTAGCGTATTGCCCGCGCGCACCAAGGGCTCGTAGGTAAGCGAAACGCCGCTGGGGGTTACGAACGGCGTGGGCGCGGTCACTTCTGGGATCAACGTGCCAATGCGCACGCGCACGCCTGCTTGCGTGAGCAGCTTGTAGATGGTCGCGACATTTTCCAAATAATATGGATTGCGCGTATGGTTCTCCGGCACCAGCAGCACAGAAGATTTATCGCCACATAAACTCTTCATCGCCGCCATCATCGCCTGTACCGCGAGCGGATGAAAATCTTTGTTGAGATTATTAAACCCGCCCGGAAATAAATTGGTATCGACTGGTGCCACTTTGAAGCCACTCATGCGCACATCCACGCTGCCGTAGAAAGGCGTTTTGAGCTCAGTCCACCTGCGTCGCAAATACGCCTCAATCTCTGGCTGATGATCAATGAGCGTTTGCTCTAACGATTGGATAGGGCCGGTAAGTGAAGTGGCCAGATGCGGAACCATACGTGTTCTTTCGGTTTGTTTAAGTGATTTCTTTCAACGCGGCTTGACCTACATTTACAAAAAGCGTTGTGCAGCGCATCATCTATTTTGCGCTCGCGCTAGACTTGCCACATTCTCAATCTTTGACTGCCAACTATTCATGCAACGCCGCCGCCTTCCGCACGCCCCGTTCGATGTAAGCCTACTGTGCTTGGGCACCATGACATGGGGCGAACAAAACACCGAAGCCGATGCCCACAGCCAGCTCGATTGGTCCGTCGCCCACGGTATTGATTTTGTAGACACCGCAGAGATGTATCCCGTGCCGCCAAACGGCACTACCTACAGCGCCACCGAGAAATACATTGGGTCGTGGTTGCAACATAACAAGTCAGGCAACCGCAACAAAATTACACTCGCGAGCAAAGTAGCCGGTCCCGGGCGTGATCGGCCTTGGATTCGCAATGGCGACCCATCGCTTACGAAGAAAAACATTGTGTGGGCGTGTGAAGATTCGTTGAAGCGCCTGCAAACAGACCACCTCGATCTGTTCCAAATTCATTGGCCAGATCGCAATGTGGCCGCGTTTGGGCAATGGCAATTCGACCCTTCGCAAGAGCGCGAAACGGTGCCGCTACTTGAGCAAATCGAAGCGATGGCGGAATTGATGAAAGCGGGGAAAATTCGTGCCTGGGGCGTATCGAACGAATCCTCCTGGGGCGTAACTCGCATGATGGCGCTGTGCGAGGCGCACCATTTGCCCAAACCTGCTTCTATACAAAACGCGTATCACTTACTCAATCGATTGCCCGAGGCCGATTTAGCGGAAGTGATGTACCGCGAACAAATCCCGCTGCTCGCCTACTCTGTTCTCGGCATGGGCATGCTCACCGGTAAATACAACCATGGCGCAATGCCCGAAGGGGCAAGGCTTACGGTATACCGCAACAAATTCGGCCAGCGCTATACGCGGCCGCTTTCGTTTGAAGCCACCGAAGCCTACACCGCACTTGCTAAGAAACACGGTCTCTCCGTTACCGCACTGGCGATGGCCTATGTGTGCAGTAAGCCGTTTGTAGGAAGCGCGATTTTGGGGGCAACAACGATTGCGCAGTTAGAAGAGGTACTGAAGGTGTACGACACGGCGCTGTCGAAAGAATTGATTGCAGAACTCAATGTAATCGCAGGACGGTTTAGTCACCCGAGCGCTTAGTGTTTTAAAAAAAACTCGCTGAAGTGTCGAGTGAAACGCTTCCACTTTTGCGCGGCAGATAGTGATTATTTTTTGCGAAAAATAATCACGTGTTGCCACGGCAAGGTGCTGGCCGTGCGCTCATAGTCCAAGGCGTGCAGCGCGGCTTCTTTTTTTACCTGCGCTTCGCTCATTTTGTGAACCGGCTTGATTGGCACATTCGCATCTTCCGCGCGATATTCCACAAATACCACGCGCCCGCCTGGCTTCATCGCACGCACCAAGCTTTCCATTACCTCAAATGGAAACTCCAGCTCGTGGTACACATCCACCATGATGGCCACATCAATACTTGCGGGCGCGAGCTTTACATCATCAACGGCGCTCAGTACCGGCTTTATGTTGTTAATGTTCGCTTTTTTCGCTAAATCTAAGCCTATCGCAATCAGCTCTGGCTGCACATCCACCGCAAAAATCGCCCCGTTGGCGCCAACGAGCGGCGCCATCCGTCGCGCGTAATAACCGGTGCCCGCGCCCACATCCGCCACTTGCATGCCCGGTTGCAACGCTAGCTCGCGCAAAAGCAATTCGCCGCGCTCCTCTTGCTCGCGCTCCTCGCGCTCCAACCACGCTGCGCCTTGCCAGCCCATCACCCCAGCAATCTCACGGCCCATGTAGGCTTTGCCAATGCCATCGGCCGTTTGCGGGATGCGGGCATAGCGTTGCGCTGGGGCATTTTGCGCCTGTGAGCTGGCAGGGTTGCCCTGCGCTTGCGTGCTCTCGCGGGTGCAGCCGGTGAACGCGACGCAGCTTAATAAAAGTAGGTAAACGAGATGGGTTTGCATGATTGCTCTAAGGGCTGGCTACGCCCAAGCGTACCACTTCGCGCTGTTGCTTTTTGCGATACTCTCAATATGAATGCATACCTTGAGCAGATTGATTTGCGCGCCGACTCCGCTGCGCACCCTTACGTGAAAGACGAAATCGTGTCGGTTACTTTCGCGCACGCGGACGGGCAGATGCAAAGCAGCGTGGGCATCAACCACTATCGCGCTGGTGATGCGCTGGTAACAGGAAGCAACGGCGATACCTGGAGCGTATCTCGGGACCGATTCGATGCGCGCTACGCGCCGACCGCGGTAAGCGGCAAATTTCGCGCCCAACGCAACGAGGTGTTAGCCAAACAAATGCACGTGAAATTTTCCATTGCACGCAGCGCTGGCGGCGATGTATTGCAAGGCGCGGCGGGAGACTGGCTACTCCAATACGCGCCAGGTGATTTCGGCATCGTGGATGCGGCGCGTTTTGCGAGCGTTTATACAGCGGTTTAGCGCATTTGCACGCCTAAACCTGCGGCGCAAAACAACCGCTTTTTACACGTTATCTCCCTAAAAAAAGCGTGATCTACGGGGCAGGCTGCGGGCGATATTTACCCACCGATGCAGTGGCTGCGCTACACTTCAGCCATCGCATTTCAGCCACCCCACCTTGGACCCACTCCCCCCATGTCAGACGAGAACAACAATCGTCCGCGCGTGCGCATTGTGGATGAGGCCCTACACGATGCCCACGCCCGCATAAGCGCGCATCTTCGGCAATACAAATTAGTCTCAGGCTTCGCTCGCTCGTTTTCTGAAGAAGACGACGATGCCGTGCAATCCCCTATCGTCCAGCAATCACTCACCGCCTTGCAAGCGGAGCTAGATCGGCTGCACTCGGCAGACATCGCCCACATCCTAGAAGTCTCGCCACTCGATGAGCGCAAGTTCATTTGGGACAGGGTTAAGGCGGATCGCGACGGCGAAATCCTCATCGAGGTGACCGACTCGGTGCGCGACTCGCTCATCGCGGACATGGAAACGCAGGAGTTGGTCGCCGCAGCGGCCACGCTTGATGCCGATGAGTTAGCCGATCTCGCGCCCGATTTGCCAAGCAACGTAATGGCCGAGGTGAGTAAATCACTCAACTTAGAAGAGCGCGAGCAATTGCGCTCGGCCATGAGCTACGAAGAGGGCACGGTGGGCGCGCTCATGGATTTTGAGATGAACACCATTCGCCCCGATGTGAGCGTGGATGTGGTGTTCCGTTATTTACGTCGGTTAGAGGAGCTACCGGACAACACCGATCAATTGTTCGTCGTAGACCGGCAAGAAAAGCTGCTTGGCGTGCT
>JANMDS010000511.1:0-3316 GCA_031376405.1 Betaproteobacteria bacterium | reverse complement strand
TGCGAGGCCCATCCCGCTCACAATATGCCAAATAACCCACAAGCTGGCGATGATGACCAATTGGATATTGGCCTCAAACTGCAACGCGATGATTCCCAGCGCGAGGCCAGAATTTTGCATACCACCTTCGATGGTAATCGCCCGCCGATCCGCCTCGGATACGCGCATGACCGTAGCAAATCCCCAACCGAGCCCTAAGCCCAGCGCGTTGTGTCCGACGACCAACGCAAGCGGCAGTAAGATGGCGGCGTTCAGCAACGCGCGCTCTTTGACCAAGCCGAGCGCGATAAACGCAAAGAGCGCAATCAGCGAAAAATTGGCCAATGGCTTTTGAATCCGCGACGCGAGCGCAGGGAAGCGATGCGCTAAAAAAAGCCCGAGTGCGAGCGGCACGGCGAGCAGCGCAAAAAGACTCACCCAAATGGTGGACGGATCAACGTTAATGCTTTTGAGCCACGTAGCCGTGTCCGGGTTGTTCGCGATCATCCAGCTGAAGTTAAAAGGCGTAAAAAATAGCGCGAGAATGCTTGCAACGGCAGAAATGCTCACCGAAAGCGCGGTGTTGCCGCGTGCAAAATGTGTTACCACATTCGACAAACTACCCCCAGGGCAACACGCCACCAAGATCATCGCTGCTTCGATCGCGGGCGGCAAATCGAGGGCGAGCGTTGCGAGCCAAGTGGCTACAGGCAGGAGGATAAATTGCGGGATTTGCCCGATGATGACGCTGCGCGGCGCGGCGGCCACGCGCCGAAAATCTCCAAGCCGCAATTCGAGTGCTACGGAGAACACCATGATGGCCAGTACGGCGCTTAGCGCGAGTTGGGTGGTGCTCATCGTTTAGTTGGCATTTTTTATTTGACTAAAGCAGGTAAAACCAAATTTTTTTGCGTCTGCACCTGCCTTTGGCCCCATTTCTAAATGGGAGGGCGCTGATGGCAGAGTGCAAATACCTGCGGCGCATAAGCAGCACTTTTTGGCAAGCATCTCGTAGAAAACAACGATCTGGTGGCGTAGGTTTTTCCTGCACTACGCACCAAATCGCTCCCGCGCTTCATGCAAAATCTGCGGCGTAGCAGTGGCGCCCACGCGCGTGGCACCCGCTGCACGCATCGCCAAAATATGATCGAGGCTACGCACGCCGCCAGAGGCTTTGATTTGTATGCTGGGCTCGCAGTGGGCCCGCATGAGGGCGATGTCGTGCACGGTTGCGCCAGCGTAATTGAAATCTCCACTGGCCGTTTTTACGAACCCGTAGCCAGTGGACGTTTTTACAAATCCAACGCTACATTCGTTCGCAATTTCGCAAAGCCTAATTTTGAGCGCGTCATGGGTCAAATAATCCGTCTCGAAAATAACTTTCAAAACTGCACCTTGCGAAACACAACGTTCGTTCAAGGCTTGCATTTCAGTTTTAACGGCTGCCCAATCGTGTTGCAGCGTATGCCCGGGGTTCACCACAGTATCGATTTCCGTTGCGCCGTCGTCAATCGCCTGTTGGGTTTCGGCCAGCTTTATCGCAAGTGTGCTGTTGCCATGCGGGAAGCCGATTACCGAGCACACCTTCACAGCTGAATTTTTTACGAGCGCTGCGGCCATTGCGACGTGATACGGCTTTACACAAACGGTCGCAACAGAAAAATTCACCGCAACGGCGCATTGCGTTCGCAAGTCTGCATCGGTGAAGGTTGGGTGCAATATCGAGTGATCGATCATGCGAGCGATTTGGGCGGAGGTCAAGGTCATGGCGCGATCAATTTCGTTAAATACCTGCGGCGCAATTTTGGCAATTTTTGAGAGATATCTCCCCAAAAAATGCCCTCTATTGAGGTAACGACATCACTTCTTTATCCCAGCGATCTAACAATTTCTTGCGCGTAGCCATTGAGCCGTACTTGGGAAAGTCGTAGTTGATAAGCTTTACGTCTGCAAGCTTAGGCTGCATGGGGTGAGAAGGCGTATCTTTGTTGGATTGAAATTGAAACGATTTGGCTTCGTACGCCGTCGCTTGCGCGGCGGGCGTGAGCACCCATTCGTAAAACTTTTTCGCGTTATCTAAATTGCGCGCGCCTTTCAATATGCTCATTGAGCCTACTTCGTAGCCCGAACCTTCACACGGGAATTGCCCTTTCACCGGGAAGCCTGCAAAAGCTTCGCCCGCGATGTCGGAGTAAAAGCTCACGCCGATGGTGTTCTCCCCGCGGGCTGCGTTGCGTACGGGGGCTGTGCCCGAGCGTGTGTATTGGCTGATGTTCGGGTGCAGCTTTTTGAAATACTCAAACGCTGCATCTTCGCCCATGATTTGCACGAGCGTGGCCAACGCCGTGTACGCGGTGCCAGAACTGTGCGGGTTAGCCATTTGAATTTCTTTTTTGTATTCTGGCTTTACCGCATCAGACCAGCATTGCGGGATGGCTAATTTTTTCTTCGCAATCACCTCAGTGTTGTAACTAAACGCCAGCACGCCCAGATACACACCTACTGTTTTATAGTTCGCCGCTTTAGCCTGCGCCAGTGCCCAATCGTGAAGCTTGGGCATCATGGGCGAGCGATACTCTTGAGTTAGATCCTGCTCAGCCGCTTGCAAATGGGGGTCACCCGTGCCACCAAACCAAATATCCATTTTCGGGTTGGATTTTTCGGCTGCCACTTGCGCCAATATTTCGCCCGTGCTTTTGGTAACGATATTCACCTTCACACTTGATGCTTTTGTAAACGCTGCTGCGAGGTTGGTGCACCATTCGATTTGTGCGCTACACGCGAGGTTCACACTGCCTGCGTCCTGCGCCTGCGCATTGGTGGAGATGAGCGCGGCAGCCGCTGCCGAGGCAAAAATGATTTTCATATGCTGTCCTTTGAAAAATAATGTAAGTCGCTTGGCGACACAGTCCGTCTACTGCGGCAAGCTCATCACTTCTTTATCCCAGCGCTCGAGCAATTTTTTGCGCACCGCTGCCGAGCCGTATTTCGCAAAATCATAGTCAATCAATTTCATTTCAAAATTTTTCGGGATAAGCGCGTGCCCTGGTGTTTCTCGATTGGATGGGAGCTGGAATGATTTGGCTTCGTAGGCTGTGGCTTGTGCGGCAGGCGTGAGCGCCCATTCGTAAAAGCGTTTGGCTGTATCCACATTGCGCGCGCCTTTCACAATCGTCATCGAGCCTACTTCAAAGCCTGTACCCTCACACGGCGCAATGCCTTTCACCGGGAAGCCCGCTTGCGCTTCGCCCGCGACATCGGCTAGGAAGCTAATGCCAATCGTGTTCTCTCCGCGCGCTGCATTTTTTACGGGCGCAGAGCCAGAGCGGGTGTATTG
>JANMDS010000473.1:0-2246 GCA_031376405.1 Betaproteobacteria bacterium | reverse complement strand
CATCGGCAAGAGCGAGGGCGACGTAGCCGAAGTGCGCGCGCCAGCGGGTGTGCGCGAGTATGAAATTTTGGCGGTGCGCTACGTGTAGTTGCGCTCACCCTTAGTAATACCTGCGGCGCAAAATGGGCCATTTTTCAGCTTTATCCCCTGAAAATGGCCGTTTTTTTGGTTAGTGTGCTCACCGATTTCCACCGAAAATGCGCATTCGCGCTCAAAAACCCGCAGTTCGTCGCAAACGCCGTGACGCGCCCATCTAGCTGCGGAACAATGCTTTTCATACGGCAGCGCGCCGAAATTGAAATGCGAAAGGAATTAGGCGATGAACATTATGGCTATCTCAGCTCGGCGGGCTTTGTGCGCAGCGGCAACGGTTGCGTTCGCGGTGCTAGCAAGCGCAGCACAGGCGCAAAGCGCGAGCAAATCCGAGTTCGCGATCAAAGAGTATTCGCCCCGTGCCGGCACCTCTATTCTGCGGGAGGCGATTCAAAGCCCGAAAGTGCCAATCAACAAACGCTACGCAGAGTTGAGCGCGGACGAGCGCAACGCGTTTCAGTCATACTACTTGCGTTTCGATACTGCGAACGAACCACCGTTCCCGCTTGAAGGTCTCAAGCCCGCATTAGAGTTGCTCGTGCGCATGCAAAACAAATTGGTCGATCAAGGCCGTCTTCATTTGATGGTTGCAATTGATGCGAACGGCTTGGCGACAGATATTAAAGTGGTGGATTCACCTTCACCTGAAATGGCCAAGGCCGCAGCGGGCGTGATGATGTACACCAAATTTAAACCTGCCCAATGCGCTGGCCAAGCGTGCGCAATGGACTTTCCGTTGCATGTGGAGTTTCCGGCGCGGAACTAGGGTGCGAAGCCACCTGGAAGGCGCATACGTCCTGCGCCCCGTAAAGTGCCAAGAATTTGTCGTGAACAATAATGGGCTTGGCGGCGATTTGAGTCCGCTGTGTATCGGGTCGCTAAATTAACTTGACAGAATTACGATGCCGCGTTACCGTTACCGTAAGATGAGTTATTAGCGAGGGGTCAGTTGATGAAATATATTCTGGGAACGTTGATTTCGTTACTGATGATCTGCTCATCAGAGGTTGAAGCAGCTTGCAAGGAATGTAAGTGGGGAAGTTGCATTGTTGTCGAAAACGGATTCACAGCCTGCACGTCTGAGGGCTGTAAGATGGATGGCGAGACGGAAGTTTGTAAATGCTCGCAATCGGGATCCAGTTGTCAAACGGCCTCTCCTATCCCGATTTGGTGGCCGACTACACCTCCGAACCCAGATACGGATGACCGAGACTGGATGGATCCGATCGTTTTCGGAGATGCAAGAAAAAAAGTTGCGACTCGATTGATTGGTGCTAGCCAGGGAGCCGTTCAGTTCCCAAATGACTTTGCGCATGCACTGCTCTTTGAAAAGTTGTCCACCACACATTCTAAAGAGGTCATTCATGCACTGAGTAGCGTGATGAACTCCCTACATGAATCGGGTGAACTGCCACAAGTTGTTGAAATCGTAGTCAAAAAGCGCTCAACAGAAACAGTCGATGTTTGGGATTTGGTTTCAGCGCATAAATTTGCAGTGAACGCTAGTGACCGAAAGCTTCGGACATCTTCAGTCTTCGAGCTTCAATTGATAAAAGTAGATGAGAAAGATGTTGCGAAAAACTTTGGCGGAAACATACACCGCTTCTCGTACTCATCTGGAAAATTGCAGGCGCTTCCTCACGTTTCACAGGAAAACTAGTCTGTATGTGTCGGGAAGTGCGTTATTACAAAGCACCTTCGATTCAGCGCCGGATATTGAGGCATCACAGATTCTCGGGCGGGTGCGTTATGAACGCACGCATTTCGTTTTTTCACAAAAACCTGCGGCGCAAAATGGGTCATATTTCAGAGCTATCTCCCGAAAACAGGTCATTTTTTAAATCTCAATAATCTTCGCGTAAGCGGCGGCGCGTTTGCGGTGCGTTCGGGTTGCGGGCTGCGCCACGCTTCGAAAGCGCGGGTGCGGTGCGCGTACTCGGGCGGGGCGTGCGCTCTGCCACCGGCCAGCTATCGCGGTCTTTCCAACGCAAGCGTTGGTCGTCGCTGCCGCGCGGCTGTGGCTTCGCGATGGCTTCGCCCGTCTCTAGCGCTTTGGCTTGTGCCCGCTTTTTGCGGGCTTGCTCAATCGCGAATTCTCCGGCCACGGGTGCGCGGCGGCGTTTGTCAGCATTTTCGCTCTTGGCGGCGAACAT
>JANMDS010000438.1:0-37411 GCA_031376405.1 Betaproteobacteria bacterium | reverse complement strand
GTTGCTGATTTTGCCGATCGTAATCGTATCAACACGAGAAGCCTTGCGCGCAATTCCGCAGTCCATTCGCGAAGCTTCCTTCGCCTGCGGCGCTACCCGTTGGCAAACCTGCCGCAACCATTTGATTCCCTATTCAACGCCAGGCATTCTCACAGGCGTCATCATCGGTCTGTCGCGAGCGATTGGCGAAACAGCGCCGATCATCACGATCGGCGCGCTTACGTTTATCGCGTTCCTCCCGCCCCTGCCTTTTACAGGTACGCCCGCTGCAGGAATGTTCGATTGGCTTTTCTCACCGTTTACGGTCATGCCGATACAAATTTTCAACTGGACTTCGCGCCCCGACCCCGCCTTCCACGCCAATGCTGCCGCTGCGAGCTTAGTGTTGGTATTGCTCACGCTCAGCATGAATGCCGTGGCGATCTGGCTACGCTATCGGTTACGCAAAAACATTAAGTGGTAATTCATTCAAGATGACGACAATAACGTTACCCAACGACCCATCGCTTACCCTCAAAGCGGAAGTGAAAAATCTAGACTTTTCGTACGGCGATCATAAGGCGCTACGCAATATCAATATGCCGATTTATCGCAACCACGTAACAGCGCTTATCGGGCCGAGTGGTTGTGGCAAATCCACATTTTTGCGCTGCTTTAACCGCATGCACGACTTGTATCCCGGTACAAGCTACACCGGAGAAATCCGCTTGTTTCCAGATGATGTGAATGTTTTGGATCGCGAAGTAGATCCCATCGAAGTGCGCATGCGCATCGCCATGGTGTTTCAAAAACCCAATCCGTTTCCGAAATCTATTTTCGAAAACGTCGCGTACGGCCTTCGCATTCGTGGCGAAAATTCTAAGCAATATATTCAAGACAAAGTGGAGTCCGCGCTACAGGGCGCTGCACTGTGGAATGAAGTACGGCACCGACTCAATGAGTTGGCGGTGAACTTATCCGGCGGGCAGCAGCAGCGATTGTGCATCGCGCGGGCGATGGCAACGGACCCTGAAATCGTGTTGTTCGATGAGCCGACCTCCGCGCTTGACCCCATTGCCACCGGCGCAATCGAAGAGCTGATTCGAGAAATCAAAGATAAAGTTACCATCCTCATCGTCACCCACAACATGCAGCAAGCAGCGCGGGTTTCGGATTTCACTGCGTACATGTATTTGGGCGATCTCATTGAGTATGGGCGCACCGACGACATTTTCGTGCGTCCCGTGGATATGCGTACCCGAGATTACATTACAGGCCGCTTCGGCTAGGAGCCAATTGATGCAACATCTTTCCAAACAGTTTGATCAAGAACTCGACGATATCCGTAGCCGACTTTTAGCCATGTGCGCGCTTGCGTGCCATCAACTAGACCGCGTACACCGTGCGCTCGATACCGGCGCGATTTTTAGCGCAGAAGAAATCGCGCAAACCGAACGCGAAATCAACCAAGCGCATTTGGATATTGATGCACTGTGCGCAATGATTATCGTAAAGCGCCAGCCCGCCGCCGACGATTTGCGGCATGTGTTGGCGAGCATGCACGCGATTAACGACGTAGAGCGAATCGGTGACGAAACCAAGCGTACGCTCGCGCGGCTCGCTGCTTCGCCTTCCATCTCACTCGCTACTCGCAGTGAACTCGCTAATATGAGCGCGATGGTGATTCGTATGTTGAAAGCGGCCATGGAAAGTTTAAGCCGCTTGCTCGTGGTGCAGGCTTACGATGTGATTCGCTCTGATTCACGGCTCGATGCGCAATACGCAACTGTGATGGAGCGGCTTGAGTCGGTTACGCCACAATCGCAGTCGGAGATTCGCGCACTACTCGACAGCGCATCCATTGCGAAAGCGTTGGAGCGATGCGGCGACCACACCAAAAACGTAGCCGAGGCCGTGATTGCGATGGTGCGTGGTGAGGATGTGCGCCACCAACCTCTCAGTTCAGCGTAGTTAGAACGTGAGAAATACCTGCGGCGCAAAATGGGTAACTTTCAGGATTTATCTCCTGGAAAAATCACTCACCGCGTATCCGAATCAAACATGGCCTATGCAAAACTGCGTTTTACGTTATTCGATTTGAGCGAGATCGCGCGATGCATGCAGTGTTGTTTTCCAATTCCCGCAATCCCAATGGCGGATATCTTGAGCACGTATTACCTGTGCTTCGGCAGCGCATCAAACCCAAGTCGAAGATTGCCTTTATCCCTTTTGCGGGCACATCCGTTGGGTGGGATGACTACGTAAAGCAAGTGCATACTGCACTCGCACCGCTCAAAGCCGTCATTAGCAGCGTGGCCGATGTGAAAGATGCAGTGGCATTGGTGAATGCTGCGGATGCAATCCTGGTGGGCGGCGGCAATACCTTTCGCTTGCTTGCAGAAATGCGCGTGCGTGGGTTGCTTGCGCCGATAGCGGCGCGCGTACGTTCCGGCGATGCGTTGTTTGTTGGTTGGAGTGCGGGCAGCAATTTGGCCTCCCCTAGCATCCGCACGACGAATGATATGCCTATCGTCGACCCAAATGGCTTTGATGCATTGGGCTTGGTGCCGTATCAAATTAACCCGCATTACACCAACGCGCAACCTCTGGGGCACCAAGGTGAGACGCGGGATCAACGCATCACCGAGTTTTTAACCGTGAACCCAGACGCGACCGTGATCGGTTTGCCCGAAGGCGATTGGATTGAAGTCCAGGGCAACGTTTCCACCTTGCGAGGCCCGTTTGAAGCGAAGCAATTTCGCGTGGGTGCTGCGGCGAACACGATTCGTTCAGGGGAGACGTTCTAGCTCAAACAATAGGCTTTTTCAGGGAGATAACTTCTAAAACACGTCATTTTTACGCCGCAGGTTTTTAGTGATTTACACAGCCAAAACGCGCACGAGTGGTTTGCCTTCAACCCACGCACCCAAACACTCCACTATGCCGGAATAAAACTGTTTGAACACGGACTCGCAAACGAATCCTAAGTGCGGCGTTAGCACCACATTCGGCAGTTTGATTAGTGCGTGATTGGCAGGTAAGGGTTCGGTGGAAAACACATCCAGCGCAGCCATCGCGGGGTAGCCACGTTTTAACCCGGCAACGAGCGCGGCTTCATCGGCCAAGCCCGCGCGCGAGGTGTTCACAAAAAGTGCGCTCGGCTGCATCGCAGCAAATTGCGCCGCGCCGAAGAGGTGTTTAGTTTTTTCTGACAAAACAATATGCAGCGACACCACGTGCGATTGCGCAATCAGTTCATCAAAACTCACCGCCTTCGCACCGATTTTTTCTGCGCGTTCCGGCGTCATGTTTGGGCTCCAGGTCACCACGTCCATACCGAACGCTTGGGCGATACGCGAAACGCGCGTACCAATCTCGCCTAAACCCACCGAGCCAAAGGTTTTGCCGTGCAAGGTGGGGAGCAGATCGTCGCGTGGCCGCCACGTGCCCGCGCGCAATCCGGCCAGGTGGGATTCGAGCCGCTTGTGGGCAGCGAGAATGAGCGCCCAAGTGATTTCGGTGGTGCTGTCTTTCGATGGCCCCCAGTTGGTGTGGCACACCGGGATGTTGCGCGCAGTGAGTGCAGCGGCATCGAGCGCGTTGTTGCGCGTGCCCGTAAAAATCACGAGCTTTAAGTTCGGCAACTGTGCGATCAAATCGGCTTTAAACGGTGTGCGGTCGCGCATGAGCACGACCACGTGCGCAGGCGTGAGCGCTTCACGCAGGGCCGCGTCCGTGAGTGGCGCGGTGTGCACGCGTAAATCAACTTTCGCGGCAAGCGCGCCCCAATCGGCAGCGGTGTGGGCCACGCGCTCGAAATCGTCAAGCAACACAACAACCGGTTTGTTAGTCATTTTTTATACTGTTCTCTTTTACAACCTTGCCCCAGATTTGCATTTGCTTTTCGATGAACGCGCGTGCAACTTCTGGGGGGCCGCCAATCACATCGATACCTTGGGCGTCGAGTTTTTTCGCGGTATCCGCACTCTTTAGCGCTTTAGTAATTTCGGCATTCATGCGTGCAATGAGCTCGGGCGGGGTTTTTGCGGGTGCGAGTATGGCCCACCACGCAGGGGCTTCAAAGCCTGCAAAGCCGAGCTCATTTAAAGTTGGTACATTGGGCAACTCCGCTGCCCGTTTGCCAGTGGTCACAGCCAAGGCGCGCACGCGACCACTATCAATGTGCGACTTGACTACGAATACCGAGCCGATTACGAGCGGCACATGCCCGCCTACGGCATCCTGCATCATCGGGCCGCCGCCCTTGTAGGGCACATGTTGCCAAGCCAGGTTGTTTGATTTGCCGAGCAACGTCATTGCCAAGTGGCCCAAGCTGCCGTTGCCAATCGTGCCGTAATTCACCGGTTTGCCTGCCTTCACAGCAGTAGAAACATCGCCGAATGTTTTGAATTCAGAGGTCGCCGGCGTAGCAATGGCCATCGGCGCAGTGCCAATGAGCGAAACAGGCGGCAAATCTTTCAGCGTGTCGTAGGGCAAATTGGCGATCAACGCGGGATTGACGGCGTGGGTATCGAACACCACGGCGAAGGTGTAGCCATCGCCCTCGGCTTTCGCCACCGCCGCTGCGCCAATAGCGCCCGAAGCCCCCCCCTTATTTTCCACAATCACGGTTTGCCCTAATTGGGCTTGCAACGGTTGGGCCAAAATACGTGCCACTTGATCGACCGAGCCACCAGGAGGGAACACCGCCACGAGCGTGATGGGCTTTTTGCCCGGCCACACATCGCTCGCTGCAATTTGCGCAAGCAAAACCTGCGGCGCAAAAACGGCACAAAATAGCAAAGATCTCCGGAAAAATGAGCAAATGTTTGGCATGAAGCTTCCCCTGAAGTTGACGCGAACGTAAAGTTTGGATAACGTCGTATTTTCCCCTATTTAATGCGCGAAGTTGCGCCGCAAGCACGGCATCCTTATGGCTGATTACCCTTACCTTAAATTTCAACATGGCGACGATTTGGTCATGCTGCGCGAATCTATCGCCGATTTCGCCGCCGCCGAGATTGCGCCACGCGCCGCAGAGATCGATGCCAGCAATGAATTCCCCGCTGATTTGTGGCAAAAAATGGGCGCAATGGGTTTGCTTGGCATTACTGTGGACGAGAGCATGGGCGGCACGGCGATGGGCTATTTGGCGCACATCATCGCGATGGAAGAAATCAGCCGCGCCAGTGCAAGCGTGGGCTTAAGCTATGGTGCGCATTCCAATTTGTGCGTGAATCAAATTCGGCGTAATGGCACGGATGCCCAACGCGCGAAGTATTTGCCGAGGCTCATTTCAGGCGAGCACGTCGGTGCGCTTGCCATGAGCGAGCCGAATGCAGGCAGTGATGTGGTGAGCATGCGGCTGCGTGCAGAAAAAAGAGGCGACCGCTACGTATTAAACGGCACGAAAATGTGGATCACCAACGGGCCCGACGCCCACACGCTGGTGGTGTACGCAAAAACCGACCCGAATGCGGGCTCGCGCGGCATAACGGCATTCTTGATCGAAAAAGACTTCAAAGGATTTTCCGTCGCGCAAAAGCTCGATAAGCTCGGCATGCGTGGCAGCAACACCGGCGAGCTCGTATTTCAAGATTGCGAAGTGAGCGCAGAAAATATTTTGGGTGGCGAAGGGCGGGGCGTAAACGTGCTCATGAGTGGGCTCGACTACGAGCGCGCGGTGCTCGCGGGTGGCCCCTTGGGCATCATGCAAGCTTGTTTAGATGTGGTGTTGCCCTACGTGCACGAGCGCAAGCAATTTGGGCAAGCAATTGGAGAATTCCAGCTTATGCAGGGCAAGCTGGCCGATATGTACGTTACGTTCTCCGCCTGCCGCGCGTATGTGTATGCGGTCGGGCAGGCGCTTGATCGCGGCGAAACCACGCGCAAGGATGCAGCAGGCGCGATTTTGTACGCCGCCGAAAAGGCAACCTGGATGGCAGGCGAAGCGATTCAAACCTTGGGCGGTAACGGCTACATCAACGATTACGCCACGGGCCGCTTATGGCGCGATGCCAAGCTCTACGAAATCGGCGCAGGCACGAGCGAGATTCGCCGGATGTTGATTGGGCGCGAGTTGTTTGGCGAGACGGTGTGAGTGCGCTCTCGATTAAAACCTGCGGCGCAAAATGAGTACTTTTTCGCAATTATCTGTCCAAAAAGCACCTTTCTTGATCGAAGTAGGCTACCAGCCCGGCTGCATCGGTTGGGTCACCAGCATGCACGGGCGGGTGTACGTGGGTGAACAAAAGTGGAATGCGCGCTTTGAGCAAATCGTTGGCAAAGAATTGATCTCCTTTTTCGAAAACTTTGATGCAAACGAAGACCGCTTCTGGATGGCGAAAGTGAGCGATGAATTTGCAGCCTCCATCTCCATTGCGGGCGAAAGCGCATCCCGAGCGCGCATTCGTTTTTTTGTAGCAGACCCGAAGTTCATCGGGAAGGGGCTTGGTAAAGCGCTGCTTGCGCAAGCGATGCAATACTGTGCTGCAGGGCGCAAAGACATTTACCTCACCACCGTAAAAGGGCTTGATGCTGCGCGGCATTTGTATGAACAAGCCGGCTTTATCTTGGTGAACGAACACGAGGACCATTCATGGGGCTCCGCGCACACTGAGCAACGTTGGGAACGAAAACATGCACGCAACTAATATTCTCTTGGGCTTCGCCCTCACCATCATCGGCACGCTCGCCTCCGCTGCGTTTGGTTGGCTCGGCTCGCTCCTCATTGTTGCGGGCATACTTTATTCTTGGTGGCATGTCGCGCAGGTGATGATGGAAAAACCGTGGTCGCCGCTTAAGATGAAAGCCATGCAGGCGCTCGCAGGCTTTGGTGCGGTTGCGGTAGTACTCACACCACTACGCATTGCCCCGCGCGGGATCATGTTGATTTCTTTACTGGGCGCAGCGGCAGGTTGGTTCGCGCCACTTTTATTGAATAGGAAAAATCGGAAATGAATGATCCCGTTGTAATCGTATCGGCCGCACGCACGCCCATTGGCGCAATGCTCGGCGAATTCTCCACAATGCCAGCTGCCCAGTTAGGCGCCGTAGCGATAAAAGCAGCCGTCGCACGCGCGGGCATTTCACCGGAAGCGGTGCAAGAAATTATTTTTGGCTGCGTACTTCCCGCCGGGCAAGGCCAGGCGCCCGCACGGCAAGCAGCGATCCACGGCGGTTTGCCTCTCGCAACGGGGGCCACTACGATCAACAAAATGTGTGGCTCAGGCCTGAAATCGGTGATGCTTGCAAACGATGTGTTGCTCGCTGGAACCAACGAAGTGATGATTGCAGGCGGCATGGAAAACATGAGCCTCGCCCCGCATCTTTTGCCGAAAGCACGTGCGGGCTACCGCTACGGCCACGCCACGGTGTTCGACCACATGGCGCTCGATGGCTTAGAAGATGCCTACGACAAAGGTAAAGCGATGGGCGTGTTCGCAGAAGATTGCGCAGCGAAATATAGCTTCTCCCGCGAAGCACAAGATGCGTTCGCTATTGCCTCGCTCACGCGTGCGCAAGCGGCAAACAATGATGGATCATTTGCGTGGGAAATCGCGCCTGTCACCATTTCTGGAAAAGCGGGTGATGTGCAGATCGGAAAAGATGAATCTCCCTTCAAGGCGAAAATCGATAAGATTCCTTCACTAAAACCCGCCTTCAAAAAAGACGGTACGATCACCGCAGCGAACTCTTCCTCCATTTCCGATGGCGCAGCGGCGCTGGTGATGATGCGCGAATCCACTGCGAAGAAATTGGGCTGCACGCCCATTGCGAAAATCGTCGCCCACAGTACCAACGCCCACGAACCGGCTTGGTTCACCACGGCCCCTGTTGGCGCAATCAAAAAAGTATTGGATAAAGCAGGGTGGACCGCGCAGCAAGTAGATCTCTACGAAATCAACGAAGCCTTCGCCGTCGTCACGATGGCGGCGATGAAAGAATTTAATTTGCCCCACGAAAAAGTGAACGTGCACGGTGGCGCGTGTGCGCTCGGTCACCCAATCGGTGCGAGCGGTGCGCGTATTTTGGTGACCTTGCTTGGCGCGCTGAAAAAAATGGGCGGTAAAAAAGGGATTGCTACGCTTTGCATTGGCGGTGGAGAAGCTGTCGCCCTCGCGGTGGAGATGTGCAAATGAACATCCTTATCGTAGGTGCATCACGCGGCATTGGTTTAGAGTTCGTCAAACAATATGCGGCAGCGGGCATTGAGGTGGTCGGTACCGCGCGTGACGAAGAGGGCCTGCAGCGCATCATCGCAGCAGGCGGCGACGCGCTCGAATTTGATGCGCTCGCCGATGACCCCAATATTTTGCTCGAAACCTGCGGCAAAAAGTTAGACATTTGCGTGCTCAGTGCCGGTGTATATGGCCCAAAAGCCGCAATTGGCGAGAGCTTTGCGCAAGATGAGTTCGATCATGTCATGCGCTCAAACGTTTATGTAGCGATGCGCCTAATTCCCATGCTCGCGTCCGCGTTGGTAGCCGCGCGGGGAAAACTCATCACCGTTTCTTCGCGCATGGGCTCGATTGGCGAACGGCAATCCGGGAACGGCACTGCCTATCGCGCGAGCAAAGCAGCGCTTAACTCCGTATTGAAAGATGCAGCCGTAACGCTGGGCCCAAAAGGCGTGACCTGCATTACCGTGCACCCGGGTTGGGTACGTACCGATATGGGCGGTGCAGGCGCGGATTTGAGCGTCGAAGAAAGTGTGAAAGGTTTGCGCCGCGTGATTGCCGAAATCGATCCGAGTGATAACGGCTCGTTTCACAACTACGACGGCGGCAAGATCGCGTGGTAGCCGCGCACATGCGATGAACGCTTACGAAAGCAAAGCCTCCAACAATCTCGATTTTCTTCGCCTCGTTGCAGCGGTACTGGTGATTGTCGGGCACTGCATACCTCTGGTAGGTTACGCAGAACATCAAGTCGACCCACTTGGGCGGCTGGTGTTGATTGACACAATTGCGGGCATGGCCGTTGCCATGTTTTTCTGCATGAGTGGCTATTTGGTCACCGCCTCGTTTGAGCGCAGTCGCTCATTTCAAGATTTTGCAATGCGTCGGTTGCGTAGGCTCGTACCTGGTTTAGTCGCTTGTGTATTGGTTACGATTTACGTGATCGGGCCTCTTTTCACCACGCTTCCAATTGCTGAGTATTTTTCCAATTCGCAAACGTGGCGGTATCTTTCGAATATTTTTTTGCAGCATGCGTTGCATTTGCCCGGTGTTTTCCAGACCTTACCTATTCAAGGTGTCAATGGCTCACTGTGGACACTTCTGGCAGAAGTGATGATGTATCTCTCAATCCCCGCGCTATTTGTAGTGGGGCTGCTCAATGCGCAAACCATGGCCACGCTCTGTATCGTGGTAGGTGCAAAACTTTGGTTTGATTTAGATACGGGGCGATGGAGCCAATCCTATTTCGCAAGCTCTTTGCCGTCGTTTAACACGCTGCGCTTGGCGTTTATGTTTTTTGTAGGTAGCTACATTTACTTGCAACGGGAACGATTTCGTTGGTCGAGCCATATTGCTATCGCGTTGGTTATTGCGCTGTTTGCCACGTATGGGATGAAGATTCAGCAACTCATTTACCTGATTGTGGTGCCCTACCTGACGTTTTACTTAGGTCAGGCCAAATTGCACCCGAGCCTGTTGAACTTCTCGCGCTTCGGAGATTTTTCATATGGACTTTATTTGTACGGATTTCTCTCACAACAAATTGTCGTGCAGATTTGGTTGTTGCAATTCGGTAGCCTACCGCGGATGTCGACACTTCTGGTGTTTAGCCTCGCGTTGGCTTTCACGTTCGCGGCAGTGTCCTGGTTTTTAGTTGAAAACCGCTTTGCGGGTAGCAAACCCGTAAAGCGCAAGCTCAAAAGCGTCCCCGTTTCAAACCGAGCCCCCTCATGATTCTCACCGAAACCCATCTCGCTATTCGCGACACACTGCGCAGCTTTTCCCGCGAACAGCTCGCCCCTAACGCCGCAGCCTGGAGCCAAAACAAAACATTTCCACGTGCGGCGCTAAATGCGTTGGGCGAATTGGGCGCATTGGGCGTGGCCGTGCCCGAGCAATACGGCGGCGCGGGCTTGGATTACCTTGCCTTAGCGATCATTTTGGAAGAGATTGCGGCGGGCGATGGCGCGACTTCCACGATTGTGAGCGTCAACAATTGCCCAGTGTGCAGCATCCTAATGAGCGTAGCCAGTGAATCGCAAAAGCAGAAATATCTAATTCCGATTGCGCGCGGTGAATGGATCGGCGCCTTCGCGCTCACTGAATCCCACGCGGGCAGCGATGCTTCGGAACTACGCACCACCGCAACCCGTGAAGGAGATTTTTACGTGTTAAACGGTGCGAAGCAATTCATCACTTCTGGCAAGAACGGGCAGCTCGCGATTGTGATGGCCGTTACCGATAAAGCAGCGGGTAAAAAAGGCATTAGCGCGTTTCTCGTGCCCACTGACACACTGGGCTACCTCGTACCGAAATTGGAAGACAAGCTTGGGCAGCACGCGAGCGATACCGCGCAGATTATTTTTGAGAATTGCAAGATTCCCGCATCGCAGTTGCTCGGTGAAGAAGGCCAGGGCTACAAAATTGCGCTTTCAGGGCTGGAAGGCGGGCGCATCGGCATTGCCGCGCAAAGCGTTGGCATGGCACGCGCGGCATTTGAAGCCGCGCTAGCCTACGCGAAAGACCGTGCGGCGTTTGGGAAGCCTATTTTTGAGCACCAATCCGTGCAGTTCAAATTAGCCGATATGGCCACACAAATTGAAGCGGCACGGCAATTGATTTACCACGCTGCATCGCTCAAAGATGCAGGGCAACCGTGCTTGAAGGAAGCGGCAATGGCGAAATTGTTTGCATCGGAAATGGCCGAAAAGGTGTGTTCCGATGCAATTCAAATCCACGGCGGTTACGGCTATGTTGCGGATTTCCCTGTTGAGCGAATTTACCGGGATGTACGCGTGTGCCAAATTTACGAGGGCACGAGCGATATTCAGAAAATTCTCATTGGTAGGGCGCTGGCGGTATGATGAATCCAATTCAGTTCTGGTTTGATTTTTCTTCGCCTTACGCCTATATCGCGAGCGAGCAGATCGAAGCGCTCGCGGCCAAACACAATCGGGTCGTCGATTGGCGCGTAGTGCTGATTGGCGCGGTGTTCAATAAGGCGGGCACCGGGCCGCCCACGACCCGCTACCCGCCTCTGGCAGCGTACGCCAAGCACGATTTCGCACGCAGTGCGCGGTTTTGTAACACGCCTTACGCACTGCCCGATCCGTTCCCCATACTTTCGCAAAACACAGCGCGCGCGTTTTTATGGATTCAAACCCACGCACCGACAGCGGCGGCGGCATTTCTTCACGCCGCTTTTCAAGGGCTCTTCGTTCACAACGCGCCGATTAACGATTTAGCATGGATTGAAAGGGCCGTGAATGCTTGCGGTGTCGAAGGCGAGGCGGCAGTGGCTGCATGCAGCGATCCCGCTTTCAAAGCCCAACTCAAAACGCAGACGGGAGCAGCCATCACGCAAGGCATTTTTGGTGTGCCCTGGATCGTTGCGGATGGCGAGGCTTTTTGGGGGAACGATCGGTTGCCGCAATTAGATGTGTGGCTTGCGAAAGGCGGGTTTTGAGTATGTATATTCCTCCCCATTTTGCTGAGAACGATGCGCAGTGGATACACAACTTCATCACCAAAATTGGTGCAGGCACCGTCGTCACGCAAGGCGCCACGCAGCTACACGCTAATTTCGTACCCATTTTGTTCGACGAAAAGCGAAACGTTTTGCGTGGGCATATCGCGCGCGCCAATGCGCAATGGAGCGATCTCTCGGGCGACGCGCACGCGCTCGTCACCTTCACAGGCGCACACGCTTACATTTCGCCGAACTGGTATGCAAGCAAAGCAGAAACTCATCGGGTCGTGCCCACTTGGAACTACGAAATCGTTCATGTTTACGGCACCGTTTCGTATTCGCACGATGCGGCAATACTGATCGATATTGTGAGCGCGTTAACAAACCGGCAAGAAGCCGCGAGTACCGCGCCTTGGAGTGTGGGAGATGCACCACGGGAATATATCGACGCGCTGGTTAAAAATATTGTTGCATTTGAGATTGTAATTTCTCGCATTGAAGCGAAGCGAAAGCTATGTCAGCACTATTCCCAAGCCGACCGCTGGGGTGCAATAGCGGGCTTACGCGAGCGCGGTGATTATCAATCTAACCAAATCGCCGATGCGATGGAATCTTTCGACCCATGAGGCACTTTGACTTAATTATTTTTGATTGCGATGGCGTGCTGGTGGATAGCGAAGTGTCCACCAATACGGTACTGCGCGATATGCTAAATGAGCGCGGGGGCAAGGTTACGCTTGCCGAAACGATGGCGCTTTTTATGGGGCATTCTGTCTCTGATAGCGTAGCCCGTATTGAAAGCGTTATAGGCCGCATGCCTGAGGCAACGTTTTATGACGAATTTTTAGTGCGCCGAGATGATGCGCTGCGCAATTCAGTGCTGCCAATCCCCTACATCATCGAAACACTTCCGATGTTGCCGCTGCCTTTTGCGGTTGCCTCCGGTGCGGAAAGAGCAAAGATGCACCTCACGCTGGGCCGCACTGGCATGCTGAAACAGTTTGAGGGCCGCATGTTCGGCAAAGACATGGTGGCGAAAAGCAAGCCCGCGCCAGATGTGTATTTGCTCGCCGCAAAAACCTTAGGCGTCGCGCCAGAGCGCTGCGTGGTGGTGGAAGACACGCCAAGTGGTACCACTGCGGGCGTGGCGGCGGGCATGACGGTATTGGGCTACTGCGCGCAAAATGCTCCGGAAACCCTGTTTGCTGCAGGCGCCAGTGCAGTGTTCAATGATATGCGGCAATTACCAATGTTGTTGCGTCCGTAATTTCACTTTTAAAAAATATGAAATACCTGCGGCGCAAAACCGGCACTTTTCAGGAGATATCTCCCAGAAAAAGGCTATTTTGCGCCGCAGGTATAAACGCACTATGAAGCTTGAAACAAAACTAAACGTTCGCGACGAAGCGTTCAACACTAATCGCGCATCGATGCAGCGTATCGTGGACGATTTACGCGCGCAGCACGAAAAAACCGCGTTTGGCGGCGGCGAAGCGGCGCGCGCGAAACATGTGGCGCGCGGAAAATTGCTGCCGCGCGAGCGGGTGCGGCAATTGCTCGATGCAGGCACGCCTTTTCTGGAGCTCTCCGCGCTCGCCGCGCACGGACTGTACGATGGCGATGCACCGTGCGCGGGCATCATCACAGGCATAGGTCGCGTGAGTGGGCGCGAGTGTGTGATCGTCGCCAACGATGCCACCGTAAAAGGCGGCACCTACTATCCACTCACGGTGAAAAAGCATTTGCGGGCGCAAGAAATCGCGCAGCAAAATCGTTTGCCCTGTATTTACTTGGTGGATTCTGGCGGCGCAAATTTGCCGAATCAGGATGAAGTTTTCCCCGACCGTGACCATTTCGGGCGCATCTTCTTCAACCAAGCCAATATGAGCGCGCAAGGTATCCCACAACTTGCAGTGGTGATGGGCTCTTGCACAGCAGGCGGGGCGTACGTGCCTGCGATGAGTGATGAATCGATCATCGTTCAAAATCAGGGGACAATTTTTTTAGCCGGTCCGCCGTTGGTAAAAGCGGCCACAGGTGAAGTCGTAAGCGCAGAAGATTTGGGCGGTGGCGATGTGCATACGCGGCTCTCAGGCGTGGTCGATCATCTGGCGCAAAACGATGCCCACGCGCTCGGGATTGCGCGCAATGTGATGGCCTCGATACCTGCGGCGCAGATTTCCTCAATTTCGAGCACCTTCAGCGCGCCGCTTTACGACGCAAACGAAATCTACGGCATCATTCCTGCCGATACAAAAAAGCCCTACGATGTGCGTGAAATAATCGCGCGCATCGTCGATGGTAGTGAACTCGATGAATTCAAAGCCCGTTACGGTACGACGTTGGTGACAGGTTTCGCCAAAATTCATGGCATGCAAGTGGGCATCATTGCTAACAATGGCGTGCTTTTTTCAGAGAGCGCGTTGAAGGGCGCGCATTTCATCGAGTTGTGCTGCCAACGCAAAATTCCGCTCGTATTTTTGCAAAATATCACCGGTTTCATGGTCGGGCAAAAATATGAAAACGAAGGCATCGCGCGCAATGGCGCAAAGATGGTCACCGCGGTGGCCTGCGCGCAAGTGCCCAAGTTCACCATCATCGTCGGTGGTTCGTTTGGCGCGGGCAATTACGGGATGTGTGGTCGCGCGTATTCGCCGCGCTTTTTGTGGATGTGGCCAAACGCGCGTATTAGCGTAATGGGCGGCGAGCAGGCGGCGAGCGTGCTCGCGCAAGTCAAGCGCGACAACTTGGAAGCCAAAGGCGGCGCGTGGACGAAAGCCGAAGAAGAGGAATTCAAAACGCCGATCCGCGCGCAATATGAAACGGAAGGCCACCCGTATTACGCCACTGCGCGGCTGTGGGACGACGGGATTATTGATCCAGCCGATACGCGGCGCGTGCTCGCGCTCGGATTAAGTGCGGCAGCGAACGCGCCGATTGGCGAAACGAAATTTGGCGTATTTAGGATGTAATGAGTGAAAACGATTAACGTAGAAACCGACCCGCGCGGCATCGCCATCATCACCCTCAATCGCCCGGATGTTCACAATGCCTTCGACGATGTAATGATCGGCGAGCTTACACACGCGTTTAATACTTGCGGCGCAGATTCAGCTGTGCGTGCAGTGGTCATTGATGCTGAGGGTAAGAGTTTTTGTGCAGGCGCGGACCTCAATTGGATGAAGCGTGCAGCGGCGTATTCGCCGGAGGAAAGCAAGCGCGATGCGATGGCGTTGGCAACGATGCTGCGCACCGTTTATGAATGCCCCAAGCCCGTTATTGCGCGGGTGCAGGGCAACGCGTTCGGCGGCGGCGTGGGCTTGATCGCAGCGTGCGATATGGCGTTTGGGGTGAGCAGTGCGCTCTTTTCGCTTTCAGAAGTCAAGCTCGGCATCATTCCGTCCGCGATTAGTCCGTATGTGATTAACGCCATTGGCGCACGTCAAGCCAGTCGCTATTTCGTAACTGCCGAGCGTTTCAGCGCGAGTGAAGCATTTCGCATCGGGCTGCTGCACGATTTGTCTACAGTGATTGAAGGCGTAGATGAAATCATTGCCCAGCGCATCGAGAATCTGCTTGCCAATGGTCCACACGCGATGGGCGAGGCGAAAGCACTGATCCGCGCAGTCGCAGATAAAGGGGTGACTGATGATGTCGTGGCCGATACTGTCGAGCGCATCGCGCGCGTACGCGCAGGCGCAGAAGCAAAAGAAGGCATGAGTGCGTTTTTAGAGAAGCGCAAAGCAAGCTGGGTGCAAACATAATGTTTAGCAAAATACTCATCGCCAATCGTGGCGAAATAGCCATTCGTGTCGCGATCACTGCGCGCCGAATGGGTATCAAAACCGTAGCGGTGTATTCCGATGCCGATGCGCAATCTGCGCATGTTGCCACGTGTGATGAGGCGTTCGCGCTTGGCGGCATCACGCCAAAAGAGAGCTATTTGCGCGGCGATAAGATTATCGAAATCGCGAAAGCTTGTGGCGCGCAAGCCATTCACCCTGGCTACGGTTTTCTCTCTGAAAACGAAAACTTTGCCCAAGCCTGTGCCGATGCAGGCATCGCGTTCATCGGCCCGCCGCCTTCCGCGATTGAGGCGATGGGGCTGAAATCTGAATCGAAACGCTTGATGGCGAAAGCGGGCGTGCCGCTCGTGCCTGGCTATCACGGCGAAGATCAATCCCCCGCGCTACTCGCTGCCGAGGCTGAAAAAATTGGCTTCCCCGTGCTCATCAAAGCTAGCGCGGGCGGTGGCGGCAAAGGCATGAAGCCGGCGTTTAGCGCAGGCGAATTTCAGGCCGCGTTAGAGTCCGCAAAGCGGGAAGCAAAAAGCGCGTTTGGCGACGACAATGTGCTTATTGAAAAGTATTTGCAAAAGCCGCGACACATCGAGATACAAGTGTTCGCCGATTCGCTCGGTAATTGCGTGTATTTGTTTGAGCGCGATTGCTCGGTGCAGCGCCGTCACCAAAAAGTATTGGAAGAAGCCCCCGCACCGGGGCTCACGCAAGCGCAGCGCGAAAGCATGGGGCAATCGGCAGTGGCAGCCGCAAAAGCGGTGGGATACGTGGGCGCGGGCACGGTGGAATTCATTTATGAAGATGGCGTGTTTTGCTTCATGGAGATGAACACCCGCCTGCAAGTGGAGCACCCAGTGACCGAAGCAATCACTGGGCTTGATCTCGTTGAATGGCAACTACGCGTAGCAAGTGGCGAGCGATTGCCTAAGCTGCAACACGAGCTCACGATGACGGGCCACGCGATTGAAGCGCGCGTGTACGCAGAAGATCCCGATAAAGGTTTTCTTCCGTCTATCGGCAAGATCGACGTACTAAAAATACCTGCGGCGCAGTTTTTCACGCACGGTGATGTGCGAATTGATTCCGGCGTGCGCGAAGGCGACACCATTTCGCCCAACTACGACCCGATGATCGCCAAGCTCATCGTACACGGCGCTAACCGCGCAGACGCACTCGCCCGCATGGCGCAAGCGCTCACGGAGTTTCACGTGATCGGCCCGACGACCAACCTCAATTTTCTGCATCGTGTCGTGAGCAACGATGCCTTCGGCAAAGGCGGGGTAGACACGGGCTACATCGCTGAGAACCACGATGCGCTTTTCGCTCCGAACGCACCGATTTCAAACGAAGCCGCCATCGCCGTTGCGCTTCATGATCGTGGGGTTGTATCGGACGCAAATCCTTGGAGCGCAAACGATGGGTGGTGGCTCGGCAGCGAATCGTACGCTGAGCATCGCTATGCCTGCGGCGCAGATTTGGAAGTGATCGTGCGGCTGCGCGGGAATGATGATGCGCTAGAAGCGCAAGTCATCTACCCCCCTCCCCCCGGGGGGGAGGGGCTGGGGGACAGGGTTTCGGCTAAGCAATCAGTGCCCGCTAAGCAATCACCCTCTCCCCTGCCCTCCCCCCCAGGGGGAGGGAGCTTCACCCACTATTCATTCAATCGGCTTACTCAAACGCTAAGCACGCCACTCGGCAAACACACGCTAAAAATCTGCGCCGCAGGTACTACACGCGAAGTGCAACACGGCGCGCAGCGCTGGCGGCTTCATCAAATCGACACATACGCCCCACCGCAATCGAAGGACGAAAGCACAGGCCACTTACGCGCCCCGATGCCAGGCACGGTCATTAGCGTGATGGTGAAAGCGGGCGATCAGGTTGCGTTAGGTGCGCCGCTGCTGGTGATGGAAGCCATGAAGATGGAACACACGATCAAAGCGCCCACAGCTGGCACCGTTGCACAGGTGTTTTTCAAAGTGGGCGAGTTGGTGAAAGAGGGCGTGGAGTTGGTGGAGATAGCGGCAGGCTAGCCCGATCATGGAACCCATTCAATTTAAAGATACGATTGGTGCGCTAGTGTTGTTGGCTAGCCTAGTAGTTTTGATGTTTTTGTACCGTCCTTACGGTAGCGAGAGTGTTCAGCGCTTCCCGCGCGTCGCTGGAATCGCGTTGATGGGCGCATCTTTCGGATTGCTCGCCGCTGCGTATTGGACATTCGCGAACTTGAGCGGCAATCACTTTGAAGATACCTTCATGATTCCGATCGGATTGGGCTTGATCGTTGCGGCGATGGTCTGCGCTTTTCTCGGCGTGCGCAAAATACAGTCGCGCAACGATGCGAATCACGGTACGACGCGAATGGACGCCCAGCGCGCGCTTGCCTCGCTCGAAAACACCCATGGAACACCCGAGCGTACGCCGATCATCGTATGGATTCACGCGACATTGTTTGCGTTAGGCGTTTTCGCACTCTTCACCTACCCGGCGATCTCAACGGGTATCGTACGAGGCAAGAAGTCCACCTGCCGTATCCCTGAAGACACACAATGCACGGTAGCTTTTTTTAGTCTTGGGTTTGCAGTCGCACTCATCTCAACATTTGTAATTTTCTTTACAGTTCGGCGGCTCGTGCGCTGGTTTCGTGGCTAAGCCACACCTGTCTTAGCCAATAATTTATTTATGAACCTCCTCATCCAATCCACTGGCCTAGACATCGTTCCCGCCATCATCACCAAGCTGCAATCGTTAAAGCCCGATTGGCATTATCACGCGCATCCGTCCACCACGCAATGCGATTACGCCATCGTGTGGAAGCCGCCAGCGGAATTGTTTGCCGAGCAGCCCAAGCTCAAAGCCGTGGTGAATTACGGTGCGGGAGTAGATGCGATTTTGGCCATGGGCGTGGTGCCTGCGCACATCCCAATCGTGCGGCTGGAAGATGCAGGCATGGCCCAGCAAATGGCGCAATACGCGCTCTACGGCGTGATCCACCATCAACGCCGCATGCAAATTTATCGCGAGCAGCAAACGCGCGCGCATTGGCAGCAGAACGAAGACCGTGGGCACATCCCCAACCCTACCGTGGGCGTGATGGGCTTGGGCGAAATGGGCGGGCATGTCGCCACGAAAATTGCCGAGTTCAGCTACACCACCGTCGGCTGGAGCCGCTCGCCAAAACCCATGGAAAGATTGGAGACCTACACTGGCGACGCTGAACTGCCCACCTTCTTGCAGCGTTGCGATGTGCTCATTTGCCTGCTCCCGCTTACGCCCGCCACACACGGGATTTTGAATGCAGAGCGCATTTCATACCTGCGGCGCAATTCCTTCCTCATCTCCGCAGGTCGGGGCGCGCATTTGGTCGATGCCGACATCCTCGCCGCACTCGATTCCGGTCAGCTCGCAGGCGCGTTGCTGGATGTATTCCAAGAAGAGCCGCTGCCCAAAGATTCACCCTATTGGTCGCACCCAAAAGTAATCGTCACTCCACATATCTCCGCCACCACGCCGCTACAAAATGCCTGCGAGCAAATCGTCGCGAAGATTGAAGCGATGGAGCGAGGAGAGGTGATTTCGGGCGTAGTAGATCCTAGGAAGGCGTATTGAACGCGAACTCAATATTGACACTATGAACGCAACGCGTTAATATTCATTCGATGGCGATCAAAAGCTTCAAATGCAAAGATTCACAAGCACTGTTTGAAGGTCGCAGAATTCGACGTTGGGTGAACATTGAACGCCCAGCGTTGCGAAAACTCGCACAGCTCGATTGGTCTAGCGTTCTTACTGATTTTAAGATTCCACCGGGCAACGGGCTCGAAGCGCTCAAGGCAAATCGTAAAGGGCAACACAGCATACGCATTAATTCGCAGTGGCGCGTGTGTTTTGTGTGGACGCATGAAGGCGCGACCGAAGTCGAGATCGTTGATTATCACTAAAGGAAACATGAAATGCGCACCGTCCGTCCCGTCTCGCCAGGTGAAATGCTCGACGAGGAATTTTTGAAGCCCTTGGGGCTCACCAAATATCGTCTCGCGAAAGATATCGGTGTGCCACCGCAGCGCATCGGCGAAATCGTTGCCGGGAAACGAGCGATTACCGCTGACACCGATTTGCGCCTGTGTCGGTATTTCGGCCTCAGTGATGGCTGGTGGTTGCGCGGGCAGGCTAGTTATGACACCGCATTGGCCAAAGAAACCATGCGCGAAGCGCTTTCACGTATTTCGCGCTGCGCTCTTCTTGCGGCATAGTATTCATAAAGTTTCAGATACTATCGTGCCCGAAGTGTCACTAAATTTTTCTTGAGTGCGCCATTGACTGCCCCCACAGAAATATGTTGATCTAAGGTCACTAATCGGCCTTGGTGCTTGACCGCGAGCGCGAGCAGATAAACATCGGGTAGGTTGCCCGATGTCAGCGCGTGATTGCGGTCGAGAATGGTGGCGTTGCCGAACGAAATGCGATCTGTCCAAAATGTGTGCTCTTGCGAAGCGCTGAAATGAGCAACGACATCGAGCAATGAGAAGATCGGCTGCACATTCGGATATTTTGGGTGAGCGGGCAACTTACACAGCCTGCTGCGCCGTGAGCCCGATGCCACTCAAACGCAATCGTATGCCGAACGTGGTGCACGTCGAAAAAGCGCGATGAGTATGTTCACCTCGTACCGCCAAATCATTGCGCATCAAGCCCTTCTGATTCAAGAAGATCGCGTACGGCTTTGGTGCTGACGGGCTTTCCACGGGCTACCTGAAAGGGTGCGATCCCGTACATGGCTTTTTTTGATGCTGCGCGCGCTCGGTTTGCGCCGGTGAGAGACTGACGCGCAAACTCAGAAATCAACGCGCCCGCCGTGCGGTTTGAGGCGCGCGCAAGCTCCTTGGCTGCCAACATCACATCGTCGTCAATATCGATTGTGGTTCTCATGATGAAATCCGAACGTAAACATGCATCAGATGTTGTCGCACCAGATGTACCGTTGCGAAGTGCCGCCTCCAAACAAGCTAAAAAACTCGACACTTAAGCCCAGAGGATTGAGAAATGAGCGTTTTCGTACCTGCGGCGCAGATTTTTTATCTCGATGACAATCAGTAGTCTGCAGTGACAACCCCAGCGGCGGTATGGTGGCGCGCGCTTAATTTACCCAAATTGAAGAATATCCTCAATGAGCGATGCCTTAGTTTCCGTCGGGCAATCCTGGCCAACGGCACGAGGATTCCTCAGAGATTTAGCGAAGTTGCGCCACAGGTATTTTGAGCTAGCAGGTGGCTGATGCACATGTACTCAAGCAAGCTTTCATTTCGCAATTTTGGGTGGAAGGGTAGCCACGAACGCTTGGCAGCAGGCGAGCCAAAATTGCAGCTGCTGTTCAGTTTGAATGCCGGGCGGATCGATGAAGACGTAACCCTGCATCGGCTTACCGGTGAAATCCATCTCGCGCACATTCGCACGTGCGAGCGCGTCAGTGTAATTGGGCTTACCAACGCGAGCCATGAGCGACGCTCCCGCGACGCCCACGAACATCAACCCGTGGTGGAGGAAAGCAACCCCACCGAACATTTTCTTTTCAGTCACGGCAGCGTCGTCGGCCAGTGCGTTGCGAATGCGGTTGGCGAGTGTTTCATCGTAAGCCATGATGCCCTCCTGCGGGATGCAGTGGCGCAGCCCGATCAGCAAACTATATCAGTTAACAATGTGATCGGAGAAGTGCGGTTTGGTGTCGCATCGCTTTTTATAGCAAACGCATGAGCCAGAAAACACAAGACACTTTCTACCCCACAATTCAATACCTGCGGCGCAGAAACAGCATTTTTCAGACGATATCTCCCCAAAAATTCCATTTGTGCGCCGAAGGTAGATGGCACTTAAGTCTGTTCGCGCACTCCTTGGTTGCACATCCAGCCTAGTACAGCAATACGCAAGGGTTGAAAAATTGACAAATCGTACGTTTTAACGTACGCTATCAATATTAGGAGAAACCAATGACCACTCTCTTCACCGCGAGCGAAGCGCGCGCTGATCTTTACCGCTTGATTGACCAAGCCGCTCAGTCGCATCAGCCCATCACGATTTCGGGCAAACGCAGCAGTGCCGTGTTGGTCTCGGCGGAAGATTGGCAGGCGATTCAGGAGACGCTCTACCTTTTGTCAGTTCCGGGTATGCGCGAGTCCATCAAGAAAGGCATGAAAGCGCCTTTGGCGAAAAGTGCGAAAGCGGTTGTTTGGTGAAGTGGGCTGTCGTTTACGCTAAAGACGCGTTGAAAGACGCGAAGAAGCTCTCAGCTTCTGGGCTGAGGGAGAAGGCAGAAGCGCTTCTCGATATTCTCGCAGACGATCCATTTCAAAATCCGCCCGCGTTCGAAAAGTTGGTCGGCGATCTTGCGGGCACTTACTCGCGCCGCATCAGTATTCAGCATCGCTTAGTCTACGAAGTGTTTAAAAAGGAACGCACTGTACGTGTGCTTCGAATGTGGACGCATTACGAGTAATTCTGGCGATCCTGCGTCATCTGCCGATGTGTACTTTCGCAGGCATTTCAAACAATATTTTTCAATAATTCCGTTTCTGCGCCGCAGGTATTGGCAGGCACGTCAAGCAACATTTCCGCGTTTAAAAGATTTGCGTTCTCCAATTTCTTAGCAACGCGCGGAGAAATAATTGCCTGAATCCGCATTGCAAATCACTGCGCCGTAATCTTACTTTCTTGAATCACTTTCGTCCAAACGGAAATCTCGCGCCGCAGCAGGCTGCGCATTTCATCGCTTGATCCGGATTGCGGTTCTGCACCCATTGCCGTTAGTTTTTCGCGGGTATCGGCTTGCGCCATGACGCTGCGCATCGCCGTACGTAAGGTCGCCAAAACATCGGGCGGAAGTTTGCTGGTGGTGAACACGCCAAACCAACCGATGCCCTGAAAATCCGTTAAGCCAGCGATGCCAGATGAGGCCACAGATGGGAGATCGGGCAACACCGCAGTTTTGTTCGCGCTGGTGACGGCAATACCGCGCAGTTGCCCACTTTTGACATGCGCGGAGAGCACAGCGATGTTTTCAATGCACGCTTGCAAGCGCCCAGCAAGCAGATCGGTCATCAAAGCGCCGGTGCCTTTGTACGGCACTTATTGCATATCGGCCTGCGTGCGCCGGATGATGAGCTCCCAACTCAAATGCTGAATGCCGCCCGGCGTAGAGCCCGCTAGGGAGAGCTTGCCGGGGTTCGCTTTTGCGTAGGCGATCAACTCAGGCAGCGTTTTGACGGGCAGACTGGGGTGAACCACCATGACATACGGCGTTGTCGCGACGATGCCCAAGGGCTCAAGGTCTTTATCGGCATCAAGCGATGTGTTGGGATACAAGGCTTTGTAGGTGGACAATTGCGCGGGTGCCATCAGCAGCGTGTAGCCATCGGGCGAGGCTTTGGTCACGGCCTCGGCTGCGATCAAGCCACCGACACCCGCTCTATTTTCAACGACAACTGCTTGCCCGAGAAGATCGCTCAATTTTTGGGCGACGAGGCGCGCCATGATGTCGGTGGTGCCACCCGGCGGCGTGCCAACCAACAATTTAAGATTGGTTGTAGGAAATTTTTGCGCGGCGGCGCTGAAGGCAAATGCGGCACTCAATACCAACGTTGAAATGCGAAGTGCCGTGACAATCGATGGCATTTGAATTCCCTTTTTGCTGGCGTTTGATTGACTAAAGTATTGCATAGTGTTGTTGCGCAGCAGAGCAAATCAGAGGTAAAAAGAGTCGAAACTTGTAGTCAAACCAGCTTCCATACCTGCGGCGCAGAAATGACTATATTTGGGAGATATCAGTTGAAAAAGCCTACTTCTGCGCCGCAGGTATTTGGCGGACATGCCGAACAACACAACCACGCAAAATAGTTTTGAGTTCGCCGCGTAGGTTGCACTGAACGAAACAGCGCAAATTCGCAACGCCACGCAGTTTGCGCGAAAATTGCATTGTCAGTAACCGAAAGTAGAAATCATGTTCCCCAAAAAAGTAAAAATCGTAGAAGTGGGTCCGCGCGATGGCTTGCAAAATGAAAAGCAAGAAGTTACTGCGGCAACTAAGATCGCGCTCGTGAATCGCTTGAGTGCTGCGGGGTTTCAGAATGTGGAGACGGCATCGTTCGTGTCGCCAAAATGGGTGCCGCAGATGGCGACGAGCGCGGATGTGATGGCGGGCATTACGCGCAAGCCAGGTGTGATCTACTCCGCGCTGACTCCAAACATGAAAGGCTTTGAAGCGGCGCTGGCGGCGAGGGCCGATGAAGTGGTGATTTTCGGTGCGGCATCGGAAGCGTTTTCTCAAAAAAATATTAACTGCTCGATTGCGGAATCGATTGATCGCTTTGAGATCGTAGCGAAAGCGGCGAAAGAAAACGGGATGCGCGTGCGCGCGGCGATCTCGTGTGCGATGGGCTGCCCGTATCAAGGCGATGTGCCGACGAATGCGGTGGAATATTGTGTGCAGCGGTTTGCTGAAATGGGCTGCGATGATATTGGCGTGGCCGATACGATTGGTGTCTCTACACCGGGGCGCACGCGCGCGGCGTTTGAAGCGGCGTTAAAGCACGTACCTGCGGAGCAGATTTCGGGGCATTTTCACGATACCTATGGGCAAGCGCTATCGAATATTCTTGTTTGCTTGCAATTGGGCATCAGCACGTTTGACTCTTCTGTCGCGGGCCTAGGCGGCTGCCCCTATGCGAAGGGCGCAACCGGGAACGTGGCCACCGAAGATGTGCTCTATATGTTGCACGGCATGGGCATTGAAACCGGCATTGATTTAGAAAAAGTGTGTGAGGCGGGGCGGTTTATCTCTGACGCGCTCGGGCGCGCGCCGCATTCTCGGGTGAATCGGGCGCTGTGGGCAAAGGCGCAGGGGTGAGAGATGCCCTCCCCCTCGGGGAGAGGGCTAGGGAGAAGGTGTGTCGGAAGAAATCAACCGCGATTTCGAAGCGAAGCGCCGAACGGTAACGCGTTATGGTCACTAACTTGCGTTCGTGTCCACCCTCTCCCCAACCCTCCCCCGCTGGGGGAGGGAGAGCGGTTTGGTTCGATTCTCATTGCCATCTTGATGCGCCGGAGTTTGATGCGGACCGCGATGCCGTCGTCGCCGATGCGCGAGCGTCGGGAGTTGCGAACTTCCTCAATCTGCCCGGTCATGTGGATCACTTTGCCGCTGCAATTTCTAGCCGCAAGCGATACGGTTGCGCAATCGGCTTGGGTATTCACCCCATGTGGGTGCGCGGCCCCGGCGGGCGATCGCTGCGCGAACACATTGATTTATTGCGCGAAGCGGTGCGTACGCATAAGCCAGATATCGTCGGCGAAATTGGGCTCGATTTTTTCATTGCCAATTTCGATTCTAAGGAGCAAGAATGGTTTTACGCCGAGCAGTTGAAAATCGCGCGTGATTGCGATTTGCCCGTTGCGCTGCATGTACGTAAATCGCAAGATACTTTATTGAAATACCTGCGGCGCATTCCCGTGCGTGGTGGTTTTGCGCACGCTTTTAACGGCTCACCGCAGCAAGCGCAGGCGTTTATCGATTTGGGTTTTAAGTTAGGCTTCGGTGGCACGGCGACCTTCCCGCAAGCCAATCGCATTCGCGCTTTGCTGAAATCAATTCCTGAGTCAGCGATTGTGGTGGAAACCGATGCGCCCGATATCCCTCCAAGCTTTTTGGGCACGATGGGTTCGCGTGCGCGCAATAGCATCACCTATTTACCGCGTATTGGTGAAATATTGGCCGGGGTGCGAGGCCTGCCAGTCGCGGAATTCGCGCAGCTGACGACTCAAAACACCCGTGATGTTTTGCGCGCTACGACTACGCTTTAGCCATTGTGACTACCGGATACGCAATCGCTTAGATTTTGATTGGCGTGGACGGCGCGTTTAAACTACAAACACAATGACTGATTTCTATGCGCCGCGGCCCATTCCTTCCCCCTGCATAAAAGTGTGTGAGATGGATGCAAACACGAAACACTGCGTTGGCTGTTTCCGCACGATCGAAGAAATTTCGTATTGGGCAACTATGGGCTCGCATGCGCGCGAACAGGTGATGCAGCGCATTGAAACGAGACGGCGTGAAGCGAAGCCGCGCTAAAAGCGCAGGCTGTAAAAAAACGCTCTTTTTTCAGGAGATAATCTCTAAAACACTGCTGTTTTACGCCGCAGGTTTTTACCAAATACCTGCGGCGTAAAACAGCAGTGTTTTAAAGACTATCGCCCCAGATTTACCCTCAATACGCCCCTGGCTTGGGCGCGCCGCCGGTCGCAAATTTGACGACAATGCGTTTGACTTCATCATCGGGCAACAAAGCGGGCTCCCCGTCTCGGCTCACGATGAGATACATCTTAGCAAGCTGCTCAATTTCGCGCGTAAGTTCGTAGGCTTTAGGTAAGGTTTCGCCGCCTACGAACATACCGCTTTGCGCAACGAGGCAGGCCTTGCGATCCCGAAATGCTTGCACAATCGCGTCGGCCAAGCGCTGCGTACCGAAGGTGGAGTAGGGCGCGCAGCGAATGTCTTTACCGCCCGCAAGCGCGATCATGTAGTGAAAAGCAGGGATCGATTTACCCATGCACGCTAACGCGGTTGCGTGGGTGGGTTGCGATTGGATGAGCGCAGACAGATCGGGCCGATTTACGTAGATATCGCGGTGCGCGATCCACTCTGGCGAGGGAGAAAACCGCCCCGTGCATTCGCCCGCGAAGGTTACAAAACATAAATCGGCAGGGGTGAGCGCAGAAAAGTCCAAGCCCGTCGGCGTCATGAGAAACCCGCCGGGATACCGCAGACTCGCGTTCGATGTCATGCCTGCTGTGCCATCGAGCAGCACTAACTTTTTACAATGTTCGACCAGCTCCAGCCGACGAGAGAAATCATTCATGCGTGTGACCTTTTCCGCGCGGCGATAACCGGAGCGCTAAATTGCTGCTACTGCATTTCGGGGATCAAAGCCACGAGCGGTTTACCTGCAAAGTAGGCGCTGGCGTTGTCGAGCGTAAGATTGGCCATTGCCAATCGCGTTTCATGTGTGGCGCTTGCTACGTGGGGCAAAAGCACGACGTTAGGTCGGTTGAAAAGCGCTTCCGGCACGCGCGGCTCTTCTTCAAACACATCAAGCCCCGCACCACCAACCGTTCCCGCATTGAGCGCCGCAATGAGTGCGTCGGTATCCACCACCGAGCCGCGCGCCACGTTGATGAGAATGCCGGAATTTCCAAGCGCAGCGAGCACTTCCGCGCCCACCATGTGCTTCGTGCTGGCGCCACCTGGCGTAATCGCAACGAGAAAATCTACCTCGCGTGCCATCTCCACCAACGAGCTGAAATAGCGGTAGGGCACATCGTTGCGCGCGTTGCGGCTGTGGTAGCAGATTTCCATGTCAAAACCAGCGCAGCGTTTGGCGATCGTCATGCCGATCCGCCCGAGCCCGATGATGCCCACTTTCTTGTGATGCACGGAATTACACAGTGGGTAGCCCGCGTTGAGCCATTCGCCGCGCTCAACAAATTTATGGTTTGCCACCAATTGCCGCGCGCTCATAAGCATGAGTGCCATGGCCAAATCGGCCACCTCATCGGACAACACGTTGGGCGTATGCCCAACTTTGATGCACCGCTGCTTGCAGTATTCAATGGGTACGCCATCGTAGCCCACACCGAACACGCTAATCATTTCCAGCTTGGGCAGCTGATCGAGCATGGACGCTGGGAGCACCGTACCACCCCCACAAAACAGGCCGCGCACTGAGCCGCCTACTTCGCGCAATAGAGAATTTTTGTCCGCTGCCGTCGCATAGTCGTGGGCGACATAGCCTTCCAGAATTGGGCTTTTAAGAAACGGTGGGAAGGGTGCGGCAATGAGCACTTCAGTCTTAGTCGTCACGCAGAGAGGCCTTTCGAAAAATGTTGAGTCAATGCATCCAAAAGCGCCGCATCGCCTGGCCCGCAATCAATAACGCTTAAGATGCCTTTTGCACAGGCTGCGACGGCTACGTTTGGGTGGGGAACAAAAGTGGAGATAGTTTGCATCGCCGCCCGCCCTTTGGGGGACAAGCAGTTCCAAAAATTGGTGATGCCCTCGGCGCTGGTAAGCACGACCACATGTACGCGGCCCGCAAAGACCATGGCCTCTACGCCTTGTGCCGAGGTTTCGGGTGCCCGGCGGTTGTAGCACTCAACCACCTCCACGATTGCACCGCGCGCGCGCAACCCCGTAGCAAGCTCGCCTTTCCCGCTTGCGCCTGCGACCAAGCCGGTGAATACTATTACGCGCTCGCCATCAAGGCGTTGCAACTCTGGCATCGCGAGCAAACCTTGGGTATCAAACGAAGCCGTTGGTGTGCACACCGTGGTTGCGCCGCAGGTTTGCAGTGCTTGCGCGGTGCCTGGCCCTGGCCCATAGGCGGGGACATGTGCGGGGAAGCGCGCGAGCCCCATGAGCCCTTCGCGCGCGGCATTGGCGCTCACAAAAAACGCACGCGAACACTGGGCTAAGCGTACGTGAACGGCGGGTAAATCCACCGCGCGGTTCGGCTCGATCACAATCGCCGGAAACACGATGGGCACTGCGCCCGCCTCGCCCAAGGTTTGTGCGAGCGGCACAGCCTGCCACATCGGGCGCGTGATGACAATGCCTTTACCCGCCAATGCACCAGTTTTGGGGCTGGGGGTCGGTCCGAGATGAAAATCGGTGGAAGTCATTTCAACGCTTTGCGCAATTGCTCTGCCACCAAGAGCCCTAAGCGCTCGGGGTCGTCCACCATGCCACGGGCTTCCGTTTGCGCAAATTGGCTGCCATCGGCGTTAGCCAGCCACGCGCGCAGGTAAATTTCGAAACCATCGAGCGTGGCATAGGCAGCAAGCGGCACATCGCAACTACCGCCCAGTGCTCGGCTGACGGCCCGCTCCGCGCTACAACACACTGCCGTCGGCGCGTGATCCAGTTCGTTCAAAATTTCTGCTTCCACCTCGGCGGTGGTGCGGCACTCCAAGCCAAGCGCCGCTTGTCCCGGCGCAGGCAGGCTTTCTTCAAGTGATAGATGGGACGTGATGCGCGCGCTAAGCCCTAAGCGATTTAAACCAGCCGTCGCGAGTATCAGCGCATCGCACTCGCCCGCTTCCATTTTCCTCAACCGCGTGCCTACATTTCCGCGCACTGGAACGAAGGTAAGCGATGGATAGTTGCGGCGCAGGTTGACCATTCTGCGCAACGACGACGTGCCCACTTTTGCGCCCGCTGGCAGCTCGCTTAGCGAGTTGAAGCGCGTGGACACAAACGCATCCCTTGGGTCTTCCCGCTCTAACATCGCCGCCAACATAAAGCCGCGCGGCAACACCATCGGCACATCTTTAAGCGAATGCACCGCGAAATCGGCCCGACCTTCTTGCATCGCCACTTCCAGCTCTTTAATAAACAAGCCTTTGCCACCGACTTTATTCAGCGGCTTATCCAAAATCTGATCGCCGCGCGTAGTCATCGCCACTAATTCGCAAGTGGCGTATGATGAAAGTTGTTCGGCAACAAGGTGCGCCTGTGCCAGCGCCAGCGGGCTTTCGCGGGTCGCTACACGTAATTTTGGTAAGGGGTTCAAAGCAATGAATGTTTGGTTTAAAAATGCGTTGTCGAGTGTAACACTGGCGTTTTTTGCCGTGTTTTTAACGCCTGGGTTTGCCGCTGACGAGCTTGCGCTAACGCGTGCGGTGAATTTGCAAGCCGATGCGAAAGAAGCCCAGTCTAGAAAAATACCACTCGTATTATTTTCGAATTTAACAGGCTGCCACTACTGCCGCGGGGCGCTGCGCGAGGTGTTGCTGCCAATGCAGCGTGATGCAGGCTGGACGCGCACAGCGATCTACCGTCAAATCGATGTCGATAAGAAAACGCCTATGAAAGATTTTGAAGGTAAACCGACAACCCACGAAGCGTTCGCACAGAAAATGAAGCTGCAATACACGCCCACCGTAGCGGTGGTTGATGCCGGCGGAACGTCACTCGCTGATCCCATCATAGGCGTGGCGACGTGGGATTACTATGGCTACAACGTGGAAGAGGCCATTCGAAAAGGCTACAGCACTACGCAAGCCGCACCGTAAGCGGAGCGGTGCGCATTAGCAGCCCGCTAAATCGAGCTTTACCGCCTGCAAAAATTCACCGTTGGTAGTTTCTGCAATGATGGCCAACCCAGCGTTACCGAGCTTTACCGCCGGAGAGATGGGCAGCGTGAACGCCTTGCCCGACGAACGCTGGAGAGTGCGCACCACGTAATCGTGGTTGAGCGTTACCCCGCGGTTTTCGCCCGCCGTCACCGTACTGACCAAGTTGTTTTCGTAAAGCGCAGCGGTGTAGACCGTATCTTTCCTGCCGCTACGCGTTCCGACTTGCCCTTCCAGCGTTTCGATAGAAATTTTTACGGCATTAGCGCTTAACTCGGCTTTGATGGAAAGCTCAACCGGCGCAGATAATGCTGAGAGCTTTTGCAACGAGCCCGATGTCGCATTTTCATTGCGCCACACCGTGAAATCTTGTCCGTTAAACATCACTTGTGGGGTGTAGACCGAGCGCGAGTTTTGCGCTTGTGCGCGGACATGCTGCCGGTCGCTAAACGCGCGCTGGGCATAAGGATCTTTCCAGCCGATGTAGTCCCAGTAGTCCACATGAAATGAGAGCGGCACCACATCTTTACGGGATTTCAACCCAGCAATCCAGCGGTCGGCGCTCGGGCAGCTGTCGCAGCCTTCGCTCGTGTAGAGCTCCACCAGCGTAACGCGCTTAGCCCCGCTCGCCGCCGTGCAGGCCGCGTACGCATTCGACAACATGAGCGCGCTAAGCGCCACAACCAAACTATATTGACGCATGACGAGTAGTGCTCCTAGGGCAGAACACGCTAGTTCGCGCAGGAGGCTGAAGCGTTACATCCAATCGTTTACCGGGCAAATACCTGCGGCGTAAATAGAGCCACTTTTCGCATTTATCTCCCTAAAAATATGCTTTTTTGAGCACAACGCGTCTTCGGTAGTATAAAAGTCTTCATACATCATCGAAGGATTTGCAGATGCGTTCAACATCGTCTCGCCGCCGCGCGCTCGCTCAGCTTGCAAGCCTAGCCAGTGTGCTTGCCTGGCCGATGCCCAGCTTCGCGCAAACGTTCCCCAACAAAGCGATCACGATGATCGCGCCGTACCCCGCAGGCGGCGGCGTAGATGCGGTGGCTCGAATGATTGCCGAACGCTTGGCAAGCAGAATTGGGCAGCCGATTACGGTAGACAACAAGCCCGGTGCGGGCGCAACCTTGGGCGCTACCGCTCTCGCACGCGCAGCGAACGATGGTTACACACTCATGCTTGGCAGCATTGTCGATTACTCGATCGCTCCTCACGTGCACAAAGCGCTGCCGTTTGACATGGCGCGTGATCTGTTGCCAATCGTGGAGGTGGGCTTTGGTACGGTGGCCCTCATTGTGAATGCGGATGTGCCCGCGCGCAGCATAAAAGAGCTCATTGCGCTGGCCAAAGCGAAGCCGGGCGCAATGAGCTACGGCTCTTCTGGTCTAGGTGGGTTGCAACATTTAAACGGAGAAATGTTTAAGCAGTTGGCGGGCGTGGATTTGGTGCATGTGCCTTACAGAGGCAGCGCGCAGTTAATGCCGGATCTGCTGGCGGGCCGCATTCCCTTGTCCATCGACAGCATCCCAGCGCATTTGCCGCATATTCGTAGTGGAAAAACGCGCGCACTTGCTGTGGCGAGCCGCACGCGGTCTGCTACGCTGCCAGATGTGCCGACGATGACCGAAGCGGGGTTGGACGACTACGAAACCGCGACGAACTACACGCTTTTCGCACCCGCGCGTACGCCCGCGGACGTGGTCGCGATGCTTAATCGCGAAACTAATGCCGTGCTGAAAATGCCAGAGGTCATCGAAAAACTCGCTGCGATTGGCATTGTGGTGACGGGCGGTTCAACAGAGCAAGTACAAGCCCGCGTACCCACGGAAATGAAAAAGTGGGCCGAGGTGATTCGCAAGGGCAATTTGCAGCTGAATTAAGGCAAAAACGCCGACCTGTCCTAGGTCGGTTTTTTTGGCTACCTTCTGATCTAAAACAACTGCCAAGGAAGCGGCTCGTAGGTAAACGCACCATCTTTTTCCTGCAAACGCCCAATGCCCGGGAACGGTAAATGCACCGCGCCTACGAGAATGTTCTCGCGCGCCGCCATTTGGAAAAGCGCCAAGCGCTTTGTACGCGCATCGTCGCGGCTGTAATCAACCCTACGGTTATTTCTGGCCGCGGGAACTGCACTGGCGCAACGTGTAGGGTATCGCCTAGCAATAACAACCGCGCGCTGCCAGAGGTCACCATAAAACAGGAGTGCCCCGGCGTGTGGCCGGTTGCGTTAACCGAGCGGATCCCCGGGGTGAGCTCCGTGCCAATCTCAAACGGCTGCAAGCGGTCGCCGTATTCTGCCATGGCCCGTTTAGCCGCTACGAAGCGCACTTTTTGATCAGCCGCTGCAGCGGCCTCAACCGCTGGGCTCCCCAGTATTCAATCTCCGGTTTCGAAATCCGCAACCTGCATTCGGGAACAACTTATCACCTTCTGGCGTGACTGCACCGTGTAAATGATCGCCGTGCGCATGCGTGATGTATACCTCGTCAATCATACTCGGCGTCAGCCCGAGTTGTGCACGCCCTTGCGGTACGCGCCCAGCATTGGGCCCTAGCATTTTTGCGCCGCCGCAGTCGATCAAGACGAGCTTGTCGCCAGTATTGACCATGAACGCATTGACGGCGGTGCGAATCGGAGAGCCCCAAAGCTGCGCTGCCTCAAGGTGGCGCTTGATGACATCAGGTTCGCCCAACAACACCGCTGGGTTAATGTCGATGAAGCCATCTAGGAGCGTTGTGATTTCAAACTCACCTAATTTCATGCGATGCGTGCTCACTGCAGTGCCACTACCCATGGGCGCTTTCGCTTGTGCCGAAGTTGAAGCGACGAGCGCGCCAGCCTGGGCAAGGAAATGACGACGTTTCATTTTTACGGAAGTGTTTCCTCAAATGCATTAAAAAGTTAGAACATGATTGTACGCAGCGTGTACAAGCTACTGGCTCGGCAATCGGTAATTCTTGAACAGTTCACGCAATTTGGATTTCTGCATCTTGCCCGTGGCACCCAGCGGAATAGCCTCAACAAATTGCACATCGTCGGGCACTTGCCATCTCGCAACTTTACCGGCGTAGAAAGCAATCAAACGCGCTGCATCGATATCGGCATCAGGCTTTTTCACCACGATGAGCAAGGGGCGCTCGTCCCACTTTGGGTCGGGCACGCCAATGCATGCCGCCATCGCTACTGCGGGGTGCGCCATCGCCACGTTCTCAATATCGATGGTGCTAATCCATTCGCCACCAGACTTAATAACGTCTTTCGTGCGGTCGGTAATCTGCATGTAGCCGTCGGAGTCGAGCATGGCTACATCGCCGGTGCCGAAATAGCCCTCGCTATCGAGCACATTGCCACCGTCGCCTTTAAAGTATTCCCGCAACACCCACGGCCCTCTCGCCATGACATTGCCCACGGCTTTGCCGTCGCAGGCAAGCGTGGCCCCTTCATCGTCGCTTATTTTCAAGTCCATTCCAAAAATGACCCGGCCTTGCTTCAACGCAACCGCCCGCTTTTCTTCTGCTGAGAGCGCAAGGTGCTTGGTTTTGAGTGTGCCGTAGGTGCCCAGTGGACTCAGCTCCGTCATGCCCCATGCGTGGTTGACGGTGACACCGTATACATCACGAAATTTATCGAGCATTGCTGGCGGGCAGGCCGAACCTCCGATGACGGTGCGCCGCATGGTGGACAATTTAAGCCCGTTTGCGTCCAAGTGTGCAAGTAGCATTTGCCAGACCGTCGGCACGCCAGCAGAGAAGGTAACCCCTTCCGATTCGAATAGTTCGTAAATCGACTTGCCATCGAGCTGCGCTCCGGGGAGCACCAAACGGGCACCAACCATTGCGCAGGTGTACGGCAAGCCCCAGGCGTTGACGTGAAACATGGGCACCACGGGCAGCACGGTATCGCGCGCCGACAAATTCATAACATCCGGCAGCGCGCTTGCAATCGCATGTAGCACAGTAGAGCGGTGGGAATACAGCACACCCTTTGGATTGCCCGTCGTGCCGCTTGTGTAGCACAAGCTGGAAGCGGTTTCTTCGTCAAAAAGTGGCCAGGTGTAATCCGCTTTCGCCGCGCCAATCCACGCTTCGTAGCTCACCAGATTTGGGATGCCCGTATCGGCAGGCAGTGCGCTTTCGTCGCAAAGCGCCACAAAATGTTTAACGTGCTTCGACACTTGTGGCACTACTTTTTGCACCAGCGCCAAAAAGCTCAGATCAAACACGAGCACCTCATCTTGTGCGTCGGCCATGATCCACGCCAATTGCTCTGGGTGCAACCTCGGATTGAGCGTGTGCAAGATGCGCCCCGAACCGGACACGCCGTAGTACATCTCAAAATGCCGATAGCCATTCCATGCCAGCGTGGCCACGCGTGCTGACGGCGCAATGCCCCACACATCGAGCGCATTAGCCACCCGCTTGGCACGCCGGTGGGCGGTTTCGTAGTTGGTGCGGTGGATATCGCCCTCGACGCGGCGGGAAACGATTTCGGTATCAGCGTGATATTTCGCTGCAAATTCGATCATCGATGAGATGAGCAGCGGATGCTGCTGCATCAGGCCTTGCATGTACGTTGTTGTTGCCATTTTTTCTATGTTCTCCTTCTTAACCAGCCGGTCAAACTGATGCGATTTTGTGAGCAGGCAATCACCTCGTGTGGAAACTGCTCTGAACGAAATAGCACTAAAGTGCCACCGCGGGGCTCCACAACACGAAGCAGGTTATCCTTGTTGTCGAAAATTTTCAATTGCCCGCCCCATTCGGTCTGCCACGCCTCGTTTAAGTAGAACACGAATGAAATAACGCGGGCATCGTTGTCCCGATGCCGATCAAGGTGTTTCGTGTAGTGCCCGCCCGGTGGGTACAGAGCGAAATGGCACTCGGCATGATCCAGACTCAGATACAGCCGTTCGTTAATGCCCCGCCGCAGCGTGCCTACAAAGTCTAGCGCATCGAGATCATCGGCATTTTCGCTCTGGGCATCGAGCCACGCAATTGTGTCGCTTCGCACGTGTGGGGCGATTTTCCGCCCCTGCGCCCGCCCGACCCGAGCCGGCTGCAACGCGCCCTCACGGTGTAGCGCCAGAGCTCGAGCGCGCCAGCGCGCGATGCGCGGGTTAGGTAACGCATTTTCTAAAAAGTGCAACCCCGTAGCCGCAAGCGCGTCGGCAATCTCTACAATTTGAGTCTCATTCAAGCTAGGCGGTGACATGCGAGTCATTATCACAGGTGGAGCAGGGTTTTTAGGCGTGCGGCTGGCGCGTGCAATTCTAAAACGTGGTGTGCTCACCAACGTGAACGGCGCGCTGAAAAACATTTCCTCTATCGTGCTGGTCGATCAAGTCGCGCCGCACGTGCCCATAACAGACTCGCGTGTATCCGTTGTGGTGGGCGATATCGCAGAGCGCGCTTTTTTGGCCACTGCAATGGCCGCCGATACGGAAAGCGTATTTCACCTCGCTGCGGTGGTGAGCGCGCAGGCGGAAGCCGAATTTGATATCGGTATGCGGGTCAATTTAGATGCCACGCGTGCGCTTCTTGAGCTGTGCCGCACACTGAAAACCCCACCGAAATTCGTGTTCACCTCGTCTATCGCTGTCTTCGGTGGCAATTTGCCCCCGATATTGCCCGACGACCAAGTCGTCACCCCGCAAGGCAGCTATGGCGCACAAAAAGCAATGGGTGAATTGCTTGTATCCGATATGAGCCGCAAAGGCTTTTTAGATGGCCGCGTGCTGCGCTTACCCACTGTTACCGTGCGCCCCGGAAAGCCAAACAAAGCCGCGTCGTCTTTCGCCAGCGGCATGATCCGCGAGCCTTTGGCGGGCGTTGCGGCAAACGTGCCCGTTTCGCCTGACACCAAAATGTGGGTGCAATCGCCCGATCGCGTGATTGAGAATATTTTGATGGGACACGAGGTCCCTGCTACGCAATTCCCTGGCTCCACGCGCACCGTGAGCGTACCTGGCATCAGCGTTTCGATTGGTGAAATGGCCGCATCGCTGCGCCGAGTAGCGGGCGATGAAGTGGCAGATCGGCTCACATGGAACGCGGACCCCACAATTGAAAATATAGTCAATACCTGGCCGCAAGCGTTTACGGCCGAGCGCGGTCGGGCAATGGGTATGGTCGCAGATACCCATTTTGATCAAATCGTGCGCGCGCACATGAGCGCAATGGCAGTTAGCTAAGCCTTCATCGCACGCTCAATCGCCTGCCGAATCGCCTCGGGCGGCTGCGCGCCACTTAAGCTCAATTGCTGGTCAATCACAAAAAACGGCACGCCGGAAATCCCTTGCGCCCGCACGCCGGCATCTTGCGCGGCAACGTTTTGTAGCGTTTCGGGATTGGCCAGCGCCGCTTCGATTTTCTCGCGCGTGATGCCAGCCGCAGCGCCGATATCGGCAAGCGTTTTCTCGTCGCCAATGAAAACGCCTTGCTCAAAATAGGCTTTGAAAAGTGCCTCGACCACTGCGTCGCCCTTGCCCTCTTCCTGCGCGAGGGCGACGAGTGCGTGCCCGGCGAGGGTGTTGGGTTGCTGCATGATTTTGTCGAACTGTAAATCGAGCCCCGTCGCGAGCCCGGCCGCTTTGACTCGCGCGTAAATTTCTGCCGCACGCTGCGCGCTGCCGAATTTGGTTTCAACGTACGATTTGCGGGTAATACCTGCCAAGGGTAAATCGGGGTTTAACTGAAATGGATGCCAGCGAATCAGTACCTGCGGCGCAGATTGGCCCATGCTGGCGAGCGCTGCTTCGAGGTGGCGCTTACCAATGAAGCACCAGGGGCAAACGAGGTCGGAGACGATGTCGATGGTGAGGGCGGGCATAGTTTGATTTCGAACGAATTTGTTTTCTAATGCTGATTTAGCACGCAATCCTCCACCTGCGGATTCGCGGCGCTGCTACGGGGTGCTTTCGCAAAAAGCCGCCTCGTCGCGCAAGCACCAAAAACCAATTTTTGGCGTATCGTTCGGGGCAAATCCTTTGGTAGACTAACGTAGTTAGTTTACTAGGAGTATCGAGATGGAACGTGCCTTCAACATACACGAAGCAAAAACGCACCTCTCCCGCCTGATTGATGAAGCGGTGCTCGGCAAGCCGTTTGTTATCGCGAAGGCGGGTAAGCCGCTGGTGCGCGTATCCGCAATCGCATCGGTTCGACCTCAGCGCAAGCTCGGAATTTTGGCAGGTAAAGCGATCATCCCAGACGATTTAGAGGGGGCATTCGCGAAAGAGATCGATGAAATGTTCTTTGGCAAAGAAGACGAGCCGGTTGCGAAGAAAAAGAAGCTTCGCAAATGACGCTCGTTGATACAAACCTGTTGATATGGGCGATGGTAGCGCCCGAGCGCTTGAGTGCAGAATGTCGCGCGCAGCTTCTGAGTGCGGACGAATCGCTTCATTTCAGTCATGTCTCTGTTTGGGAAGTGTCCGTCAAATTTTCGCTCAAGCGACCCGATTTTGATCTGAATCCACGTAAGTTTTATGCGACCTTGTTCAAAATGGGGTTGACGGAACTCCCAATAGCACCCGTTCACTTTTTCGAACTCCTCCGGCTGCCGCCCATCCACCGTGATCCGTTTGATCGACTACTTGTGGCGCAAGCTTATTATGAGAAGGCAACATTTCTCACCTCAGACGCGCTGCTTCACCAGTACGGAAAACGCGTTGTTGTTACACGATAAATCATGATTACTTTTCAAGAAGCCATCCTCCGGCTACAAACCTACTGGAACGCGCAGGGTTGCGCGTTATTGCAACCTATCGACCTCGAAGTGGGCGCGGGCACCTCGCA
>JANMDS010000374.1:0-1909 GCA_031376405.1 Betaproteobacteria bacterium | reverse complement strand
TTTGGGGCGCAACCAACAGCGCGCTTGCCTTCAAACAACACGCGTGTGGCGTGTGCGCCAGTGATAACTTGCAAATTAGGGCGACCAAGATTCGGCCTGAGATAGCCTTTAGCCGCGCTCCAGCGCTCGCCATTTTTATGGGTCACTTGATACATGCCCATGCCCTCTTGGCTAGCGCCATTGAAGTCAGGGTTGACCGCATATCCGGCTTGTCGGCCCGCTTCAACAAAGATGGGGCCAAAGCGATTGGGCGTTGTGAGGTCTTTTACATTGAGAGGGCCACCCGTGCCATGCAGATCGTCTGCACCGCGCTCATTGTTTTCAGAGCGCTTGAAATAAGGCAGTACATCATTCCATGCCCAGCCAGCATTGCCTTGGGCAGCCCAATCGTCATAGTCTTCCCTTTGGCCGCGTACATAGATCATAGCGTTAATTGAGCTGGAGCCACCCAACACTTTACCGCGAGGTTGATAGCCTTTGCGGCCATTCAAACCTTTTTGCGGCACGGTCTCGTAAGCCCAATTGGCGATTTTCGTCTGCGCCATGACGGCTAAACCCGCTGGGCAATGGATGAGCACCGAGCTGTCCACCGAACCCGCCTCCAAAAGCGCCACGCGCACTGCCGGATCTTCACTCAGGCGTGATGCCAACACACAACCTGCCGAGCCGCCACCGACGATCACGAAATCAAACATTGATCTACTCCAAAAGCGCCCAGATGCGCTGCACCCGTAGTTTGCGCTTAGCTGGGCGATCTGGGCGATATGGGTTTCCCTATCGACGCACAAGTTGTGGCACTTGCGTGACAAGCAGATGCAGCGAAGGCTCAGTGCAAATGATCTAACCCTTGCGCCTCAGCTCTTGCATGCGTTCTTCAAAGTAGCTGCCCACGGTGTAGCGATCAGACAACCTAATCTCGCGTCTTGGATGTAAAAACAAAGGCAGTGATACACGGCTTCTCGTTGCGCCTTCACCCACGGGGTTGAGCACACGATGCTGCGTGCTGGGATAATATTTTCCGCTGGCTTCTTCCAGCATGTCGCCGATGTTGACAATCAACAGGCCAAAATCACAGGGAACGTCGATCCACAGGCCATCTGTACCCATCACCTGTAAGCCCGGCTCGGTGGCGGCGGGGAGGATGGTGAGCAAATTGATATCGGTGTGGGCGGCAGCGCGGATCGAGCCACTGTGTTGCGTGCCGTTGAGCGGCGGGTAGTGCAAGACGCGCAGCAAGGTTTCTTCGCAATTGTCGATCATGCTGGCCAGAGGCACACTGTATTTCGCGCGAATTTCGGCAGGGGAGTTGTCTTCCACCCATTTGAGCAGGGTGGCGGCGAGATCTTTGCCCAAGCCATAGTAGCGCTGCGCGGCATCGCTGACCTCGGCTGGATAACGCCCCCATGGGAAGAGATGGAAGAATTCTTTGAAATCACGTCTATCGCTACCTTTGGCCGTCTCGCTCACCGCTGTGGAGAAGTGGCCATCGAGCTTCACTGGATCCCAAGCATACTTTTTTGCCTCGCCAGATTGAAAGAAGGCGAGCCATTCGTCATAAATGCCGTGAACGAGTTCGCTGGAAAGCGGGTGATTCTTCAGCACCCCGAAGCCTGTGCGATGCAAGCTCTCGCAGAAGGCGCGTGGTGCATCCGCTGAGGTGAAATCAACGATGGGGAGGATGGGATTATGGAGAGCAGGATTCATATTCAAAGCCACTTTGATGCCAGCGCATCTTCAAAAATCTTGAGTACAGCAGGCACGTGCACGGTCGTGGCGGCTTTGGCTAAAGGTACTTCTGCGCCAAAACCTGTCTGCGGAAAATCAATATTCAAACGTTCATGCAAAATTGTCTGCCCCTGCGCAATGCCATCGCTCACGCAGCGCAAGCGGCCTTGCGTGAAGCCAAACA
>JANMDS010000316.1:0-6492 GCA_031376405.1 Betaproteobacteria bacterium | reverse complement strand
GCTTTTTTACGCCGCGGGTTTTTGTGAAGATTTACGTAAACACCCGCTCGCGCACCCACTTCGTAGCAATCCACTTCTCGCCTTGGATAATTGGCTGGCCACCGTGCAGTGTTTTGGTGGAACTATGCGGTTTGTTATAGCTAAAAAACACCGCGTTGCCCGCAATGGGCGCTACTTCCAATCCGACATCGGGGAACACCGTGCCGCCGCCTTTTTCGGGCGATTGCAGATACACAATCAACGTCGCCACGCGCTGCCCACCTCGGGACAAAATCACCGGCGTACCGGAATCTTTCGGGTCAAAATAATCGTTGTGCGGCTCGTAGCGGTTGCCCGGGCCGTAGCGCAATATCTGCAAACCTTCGCCATTTTCGTAGGGCCAATTCATAAGCTCTGCCATACGCTTTTCGATTTTGGTAATGAACTCGCCCTCACCGCGTTGAAAAAACATGCCATCGCTCGTGCGCGCGTCGTTCACCTCTTCGCCGCCCGTCGCGCGGTCCACCGTGCGCGAGCGATCAAGCTTCGGTGCGGCCAAATCCATCAGCTGCTGGCACTCCTCCTTCGAAAGCAGGTTTCCAAACACAATCACGCGCGGGTGCTTCATTACCGAAAGTACATTCACGGTGCGGTCGCTTAAACGAATCGTCGTCGGGTAATCCGCCAACGAAGGCTCGGGCACGGGCACGGCAGGCAAATCCGCCCCAGTTGCAAGAGCAGGTTGCGCTTGCGTGCCCGCCACTTCCGTGGGCACGCCCAACACCTCCTCCAAGGCCGAACGCGCCTGCTCCACGCCCCAGCCACTCTTTAACATCGACTCAAACAACGCCTGCGGCGTATGCTTTGCATCAAGCTGCTCGGTAATCCATTTTTTGAGGGCGGCGGTACTCATGGAGGGCAAAAGAGTGTTTTGAGTGGGCGTATTTTAGGCACAGAGCGCGGTCTTGCGCAGGGGAAAGCGTTTCGCGCGGTTCCAGAGGCGAATCGCCCCGCATCGTGCCCGATTTACCCACCCATACCTGCGGCGTAAAAACAGCCATTTTCAGAAATTATCTCCCCGAAAATCGCCTTTTTTTTGGCTTTAAGCATGAACAACGTAGCCGCGATTAGGCCGCAGGCCGTAATCGAGGCATTTCAGGTTGGTGTGTTTCGGCAAGCGGGATTTTGAGAATACTGCTGCACGCAAAGAGTTTGATCCTCGATTACGCCTGCAAAAAGCCGCAGGCTAATCGAGGCTACGTTGCTACTTTGACTGGAACAATTAAACGCACGATCCGTAGGGTGTGCACCGCTTTATGTGCGCACCGATCGCCAGAGGCGATAAGGAGTTCGTTAAGCCTGTTGTGATCCAGTCGCTTCGCGTCTGCGGTGCGCAGAAGGGCGGTGCGCACCCTACGCTTGCTGAATTATGTAGCGCACAATTCGTAGGGTGTGCAACGCTTTTTTTGCGCACCGGTCGCCAGAGGCGACAAGTAGTCAGTCACACCAAGTAGCATCCAGCCGCTTTGCGTCTGCGGTGCGCACAGGAGCGGTGCGCACCCTACGCTGGCTCAACCGTACCAAAGATTGAGTCAGCGCGCGTTGCGCGTAGCGACAAGTTCCCGGACTCGCTTCGCTCCTCCAGGCTACGCCCCTACGCAGCGGGGCGTGAATTCGAAGACCAACGAAGTGCCACACCAGCCACCATTAACACAAGCGCGACCGGTAAAAACGGGGATAGCGGAACATCTCTCGTCTGCCCAACAACTTGGTATCTCGCGCACTGCCCGAAATTGAAAATTATCGGCGGTGGAGAACCAGGCGGGAGGGACACATCAACGCAAATTGAAAAGATGCCAGGCTCGTCTAACGTGACACTTCCGGCTCGGCTAAAAGTAGGGAAGATTGGAGGGGGAGGATTGGGAGGTGGCGGTGGAGTTGGCACCGGAGTCGGAGATGGGTTCGGATTCGGAAAAAACGTTTGTATTGGCGTGATGCGAATCGACGGAAGCGCTTTCTGTACACGTTGGTCTGAACCTAAACTAAAATTAATATCAACAGGGATTACGCCGGATTCGTGGCACGCGATCGCAAGATAAAAAACTTCAACTTCATGGCCTAGTGTCACCCTTTTTGGTAGAGGCACAGGTGTGGGGTTCGGGGTGGGAATGGGGCAAGCGATAGACGCAGTGAGAAATATCGGTGTATCCGAGGAAACGATAAATTGAGCGCTCACTGCTCCGAAGTAAGTAGTGGAAAAAGCTGATACTGCAACTGTCGAAAATACGTTTTTTGTCATATGCTTTGCCTAAAGTAACTTTAAGAGCGTCACGAGCTAATTCGTCAAATTACTTTTTCGTCCGATCTTCAAGCAACGCCGCCACGCCGCCGGAAGCGGGCAAAACTCCCGCCCCAGCATAAACATACAACTTCTCCCGCGAATCCGCGATATCCAAATTCCGCATATGCAACTGCCCGATTCGGTCTAGAGGCGAAAACGCTTCATCCTCCACCCGCTCCATCGACAACCGCTCAGGTTGATACGTTAAATGTGGCCCGCTCGTATCCAAAATCGAATAATCATCCCCACGCCGCAATTCAATAACGACTTCACCGGTGACTGCGCGCCCGACCCACTTTTGCAGCGTGTCGCGCAGCATTAAGCTCTGCGGGTCGAACCAGCGGCCTTCGTAGAGCAGACGGCCTAAGCGGCGGCCTAGAGTGCGGTAGTTGTCAATCGTGCCTTCGTTGTGAATGCCGGAAATCAATCGCTCGTAGGCGATGAAAAGCAGGGCCATGCCGGGGCCTTCGTAGATGCCGCGGCTTTTGGCTTCGATGATGCGATTTTCTATTTGGTCGGAAACTCCCAAGCCGTGTCTGCCGCCGATGCGGTTGGCTTCGAGGGCGAGATCTACGGCGGAGGTAAAAGTTTTGCCGTTAATGGCAATGGGCATGCCTTCTTCAAAACGCACGCTCACTTCTTCTGGCGCAATGGTCACGCTCGCATCCCAATGTTTCACGCCCATGATGGGGTTCACAATGCGCAGCCCATTTTTCAAAAACTCTAAGTCTTTCGCTTCGTGCGTCGCGCCCCACAAATTGCTATCGGTGGAGTAAGCTTTTTCTACGCTCATTTTGTAAGCGAAGCCATTGGCGATTAAGTATTCGCTCATTTCTTTTCGCCCGCCAAATTCGGCGACGAAAGTTTTATCGAGCCACGGTTTATAAATTTTGAGCGCAGGGTTCGCCATCAGGCCGTAGCGGTAAAAACGCTCAATGTCGTTGCCTTTATAAGTCGAGCCATCGCCCCACACATTCACGCCATCTTCCTGCATGGCTTTGACCAGCATCGTGCCCGTCACCGCGCGGCCGAGCGGCGTGGTGTTGAAATAGGTTTTACCAGCAGTGGTGATGTGGAACGCGCCACATTGCAAGGCCACCAAACCTTCGTGCACCAACGCTTCGCGGCAATCAATGAGGCGGGCTTTTTCAGCGCCGTAGCCCATCGCTTTGCGCGGGATGTCGTCGTAATCCGATTCGTCGGGCTGGCCCAAATTGGCGGTGTAGGCGTAGGGAATTGCGCCTTTTTTGCGCATCCAGGCCAAGGCTGCGGAGGTATCAAGGCCGCCTGAAAACGCGATGCCAACTTTTTCGCCAATGGGTAAGGAAAGGTGTATTTTGCTCATGGACAACATTTTAGCGGGCACGTCCCCACGTCGTACCGGCGCAGGCCAGTAGCCAATTGTCGCGGCGCGCCGATACATCCTGCGCCCGCCGCGACAATTGGATTCCGGCCTTCGCCGGAATGACGGCATCGGTATTTTTTTCGATAATACTCAAAAAGGGCCAAAATTACGCCGCAGGTATTTTCAAAATGGAGCTTAAATATGGAACGCAAACCCCTACGCTCTTCGCAATTCAAATCCGCGGGCTACGACGCGGCCACCCGCACCCTAGAAATTGAGCTTTCTACGGGTACGATCATGCAGTATTCGGGCGTAACGCGGCAAGTGGCGGATGATTTCATGCGCGCATCATCGCCACAGAGCTTTTTTCGGGATCGGATTGAAGAAGAATACTTGGGCAAAAAAGTGCGTTGAAGGAAGGCACGTACAAGGCACGTACAAGGCATAATCGGCGGCAGTTTCTTACACTGCGAGCCTTTCATGCCTAGCTTTGACATTACTTCCGAACTCGATTGGGTGGAAATCAACAACGTAGTCGATCAGGTAACCAAAGAATTAAACACCCGCTTCGACTTCAAAGGCTCCGATTCGAAAATCGAACTCAATCAAAAAGATAAGCTCTTCACCATCAACACCGATGACGACTTTAAGTTGTCACAAGTGATGGATATTATCGTAGCCAAATCGAGCAAACGGGGCGTGGACGTTCGCATTTTTGATGCCCAAGATAGTGAAAAAGTAAGTGGCAATAAAGTAAAACAGATTGTGAAGCTTAAAGAAGGCATTAGCCAAGACGTGGCCAAAAAAATCGTTAAAGCGGTGAAAGACAGCAAGATGAAAGTGCAGGCGAGCATCCAAGCAGACACCGTGCGCATTACCGGTGCAAAACGCGATGATTTGCAAGAAGCCATTGCGCTGGTTAAAAAAGAAATCACCGAAATTCCGGTGAATTTCGGTAACTTCCGAGATTAAAAAAGGCAAAAAATGCGGGAGATAATCCTCAAAATAGGTGCTTTTTGCGCCGCAGGTATTTGCGTTTTTGCGCAGGCGGAAAATTTTCCAAGCAAGCCGATTAAGTTAGTAGTGCCCTTCTCGCCCGGTGCGGGCACCGATACGGTGGCAAGGCTCGTGGGCCAAAAGCTCGGTGAGTCGCTCGGGCAACCGGTGGTGGTGGAGAACAAAACCGGAGCCTCCGGTGCGATTGGCGCGGAATACGTGGCCCACGCTGCGCCTGATGGCTACACGCTGTTGTTTGTGGCTTCGCCCTTCACGACCGTACCGGCTTCCGATCCAAGCGTGCGCTACGACCCTGTGCGGCAATTTACGCCCGTTGCGCTCATCGCCACGGGCCCGCTCGTTTGGGCGGTGAACGCCGCTTCTCCGGCTACGTCGCTCAAAGAATTTGCTGCACTGGCCAATGCGAAGCCCGGTACATTCGCCTATGGCTCGGCGGGCGCAGGCGGGGTAAACCACCTGGCGTTGGAGAGCTTCAAAAACAAATCCGGCGCGGATATTTTGCATGTGCCCTACAAAGGCATCGCCCCAGCCACGCTCGATTTAATGAGCGGCCAAATCCACGCGCTAACAGGCACGATCCCTGCCGTGCAACAACACATCAAGTCCGGAAAATTGAAGGCGCTGGCCGTGTTGGGGCCAAACCGCAATGCGCTGTTGCCCGATGTGCCCAGCGCAAAAGAAGCAGGCTTCCCAGATGTAATTGCGATGAATTATTGGGGAATCGTAGCGCCAGCCGGTGCGCCAAAAGAAATCGTGAGCCGACTCAACGCAGAAGTGCAAAAGCTCTTAGCCCAAGCCGATTTCCGCGCGCGGATGGACGCTGAAGGCGTAGAAATCACCCCCGGCGGCACCGAGCGCATGGGCACGATGATTTCTGGGGACTTTATGCATTGGCAAAAACTGGTTGCGGTGGCGAAAATTAAGATTACGCCTTAGTTTTTACGAAACAACCTGCAATACCTGCAGCATAAAAACACGTTTTTTTCAACCTTATCCCCCTATTTTTTGAGTTGAAATTTGGCCACCGCGCGGTTGTGGGCATCGAGCGTTTCTGAAAACTCGCTGCTGCCATCCCCTCTTGCAACGAAGTACATGAGCTTACTCGTAGCGGGATTGGCCGCTGCGTTGAGCGAGGCCCGCCCGGGCATGGCGATGGGCGTGGGCGGAAAGCCCGCGCGCGTGTAGGTGTTGTAGGGCGTGTCGGTTTGCAGGTGGGTGCGGGTTAAGTTGCCGTCGAACTTTTCGCCGAGGCCGTAAATCACGGTTGGGTCCGTTTGCAAGCGCATGCCGATCCGTTGCCGGTTCACAAAAACCGACGCGACTTTGTCCCTATCGCGCGGGTCGTTGGTTTCTTTTTCAATAATCGAAGCCATGATGTGTAGCTCGGATTTATCTTTGTAGGGCAGCTCGGGCACTTTGGCTCGCCACGCCGCTTCCAACTCCGTTTCCATTTTGCTGCGGGCGCGCTTTAACACGCTTAAGCGCTCGCCGCCTTCACTCAAAAAATACGTGTCGGGGAAAAACCTGCCCTCCAGCTGCGCAGCGGGTACTTGCAAAGCGCTCGCCACGCTCGCCACGGTAAGTGGCGGCTCCTTTTTGAAGTCTTGTGCGTCGTTCAAGGCTTCTAGTAGCTCACGAATATGCCAACCTTCCACAATCGTAAATTTGAGCTGCCTCGCTTGGCCATCAGTAAGGGATTCGAGCAGGCTTCGCAGGGTGTGTGGCCCTACGATTTGGTAATCCCCAGCCTGTATTTTTGGCGTAACACCCCAATATCGGGCGGCGTGCGCAGGTACTTTTGCGTTCGGAT
>JANMDS010000312.1:0-2557 GCA_031376405.1 Betaproteobacteria bacterium | reverse complement strand
GGCTCGCCCCGCATTCGCTGCGCGCTGTGCCGCCCTCCGCGTTGAAAGCTGCGCTCGCGGGCATGCAAGCGATAGACGCGACTGCGCCCATTCACATACACATTGCGGAGCAACGCAAAGAAGTTGACGATTGCATCGCCTGGAGCGGCGCTTCGCCCGTGCAATGGCTACTCGAACATACCGACGTAAACGACCGATGGTGTTTGGTACACGCAACCCACATGAGCGACAGCGAATCGAGCCGGGCTGCACGAACCGGTGCGGTAGTGGGCCTTTGTCCAACCACTGAAGCCAATTTAGGGGATGGCATTTTTAAAACCAAAACCTGGACGGAAGCCCATGGGCGCTGGGGCATTGGCTCCGATAGCCACATCGCGGTGAATGCAGCGTCGGAGTTGCAGCTGCTTGAATACAGCCAGCGCTTGCGCACGGGTGAGCGCAATGTGATGACTACGATGCACACCTCGCCGCATGTGGCGACCGCGATGACACTCGCTGCTGTGCCCGGTGGCGCGCAAGCCTGCGGACGGGATGTGGCCGGGCTTCACCTCGGGCAACAAGCCGATTGGATTGAACTCGACCCCAATCACCACGCGCTTGTCCACCTGCCCACGCCTGCCCACATGCTCGACGCGCATGTATTCGCGGGCGATGGCAAGAGCACAATTGGCAATGTGGTGCGTGCTGGGCGGGTCGTCGTTCAGCGGGGCAAATCAATGCAACACGACACTGCACGCGCAAAATTTATTACTGCACGTAGAGCACTTCTCGCAAACATGGCATGAATCAAGCGCCATTTAACTTTCATCAAGGGCACGCGCCGCTGCTCATTTCCATACCGCATGTGGGCACATGCATTCCGCGCGATATTGCTTCACGCATGACCGCCGAAGCACTGCAAACCCCGGATACCGATTGGCATCTGGACAGGCTCTACGCTTTTGCAAAAGACTTAGGCGCTTCAATATTAAGTGCAAACTATTCCCGCTATGTGGTGGATCTAAATCGCCCGCCGGATAATGCAAGCCTTTATCCGGGGCAAAACACAACGGGCTTGTGCCCCATTGATACGTTTGATTGCCAGCCGCTTTACCGCGATGACTACGCGCCTGATGCCTCTGAAATTGCGCAACGGCGTACGCAGTATTGGCAACCGTATCACGATCAGCTTGCGTTCGAACTGAAGCGTTTACGCGCTGAATTCATAAACGTCGTGTTGTGGGACGCGCATTCCATTCGTTCAGTGGTGCCGCGCTTTTTTGAGGGCACCCTGCCCGCGCTAAATTTTGGGACTGCTGACGGCGCAAGCTGCGATGGTGCGCTATCGGAATCTATTTTGAAATGCGTAGCCGAAGATGCCCGCTACCCCCATGTGCTCAATGGCCGATTTAAAGGTGGCTACATTACCCGACACTATGGGGAACCGGAGAACGGCGTTCACGCCATCCAGCTTGAAATGGCGCAGAACACGTATATGAACGAAACGTTTCCGTTTGAATACAACGCGGGCGCAGCGACTCAGATTGAGCCGTTGCTCGTGCAGTGCGTTCAGCGTGCGTTAGCGTTCGCGCGCAGCTAGACTATTTCTCACGAAAATACCTGCAGCGCAAAAACGATATTTTTTGAAAGATATTGCCTGAAAAAAACCCTTTTTGCGCCGCAGAGACCTCTGCACAACTGAACCCTTGTAGTTATTTTTTGTCTCAACAAAAGTGTGAGTTGAGATAAATATTGGGGGGTTTCGCGTGGGTACACAGCAAAGTTTCGCAAGTCTAGAGTTACAAGCGCGCATCAAACGGCAAACCGCACTGAGCAAGATGCACCAACTCATTGACTGGGAAGCGCTGCGTCCATTGTGTGAAGGCATCTACAAGCGCGACCAAACGCCGGTGTGCAAAGGAGGGCAAACTCCGTTCGATGCGGTTGTGATGTGAATTTGACAAATGGAGCACTGCTGCTGGGGCAGTGGCATAGTTTGTCGGACCCCAAGCTCGAAGAGGCGCTCAATGTGCGGCTCGATTTCATCGAATTCTGCGGGTTAAGCCTAGACGATCCGATCCCCGATGAGAGCACGCTGTGTCGGTATCGAAACCGCCTGATTGAAGCCCGGCGCATGGACGCACTCTTGGCACAAGTCAACGCCCAGCTACAAAGGCACGGGCTGATGGTTAAAAACGCTCCGGCAGCGGTGATCGATGCCACGCTCATTGCCTCAGCGGCACGTCCGAACAGTGGCTACCCTGTTATCGAAGGGCAGTTAGCGCATAGCGCCGAGCACGACCAAAACGATGAACCCGATGGTGCTGCATCTGGTGCTGCATCTGGTGCTGCATCTGGTGCTGCATCTGCTACGCAAGTGGCCGAAGTGGTGAGCTCGCAGGTAAAGCTCGTTGCCCACGTGCACAGCGCCGATGCTGATGCGCGCTGGGTCAAGAAAGGGTCGAAGTACTACTTCGGTTTTCGCGGGTTTTTAGCAGTCGATAGCAACGACGGCTATGTTCGCGGTGTACACACCGCCCCTGCCAACGAAAGCGAGATGCGTCACTTTGGCAAAACG
>JANMDS010000295.1:0-14012 GCA_031376405.1 Betaproteobacteria bacterium | reverse complement strand
GGTTTGAACTGAATTTTGAACGTGAACCGACGCAGCGCCGCTTCGTCGATGCGATCAAATAAGTTCGTGGTGCAAATGAACACGCCTTCGAAGCGCTCCATGCCTTGCAGCATTTCGTTCACTTCGCTCACTTCGTAGCTGCGCTGCGCCAATTGGCGGTTTTGCAGGAACGTATCCGCTTCGTCGAGCAAAAGCACGGCTTTTTCATTCTTCGCGGCTTCAAACATGGCGGCCATTTGCTGCTCGGTTTCGCCCACGTACTTTGAGAGTAAATCGGATGCCCGCTTAATCATGAGCGGTTTATCCAAGTGTTTGGCGATATGCTCGGCGAGCGCAGTTTTGCCGGTGCCCGGTGGTCCATAAAAACACATCGTGCCTTTATTGTGGGCTTTGAGCCCGGTCAACATTTTTTCTACCGTGAACCGGCTTTCGATATTGAGTAAGCCCAAATCGTAATGGGTCACAATCGGGCGGGCATCGGGCTCTTTTGATTTCAAGCCCAGCGCGGCATCGGCGTAATCAAGCTGCCGCTCAATCAAATCTTCGAGCGAGCCTTCGATGTGCCCATGCGTAAGGTTTGCAAAGCGCGAGGCAGATTGAATTTGCGCGGGCGTAAGCGTTTTGCGTTGGGCCAATTTGGTGATGAACTCCGCGCTCACGGGCAGCTCGGCCAAATGCTTGCGGGTAATGGATTCGCGCACGTTCGCAGGCGGCGTTTTTAAGTGCATATGAAATTGAAAACGGCGGCGATAGGCTGGGTCAATCTGATCGATGGAGTTCGAAATCCAGATCGTGGGGATCGGGTTTTGCTCGAGCGTTTGGTTCACCCATGCCTTGCCATTCACGCCTTGACTGCGGGTGTCGTCGTGCCCAAACAAATTCATAATCTCCGAGCCGGTGGTGGGGAACACATCTTCCACTTCATCAAAAAGCAATGCCGTGTTCGTGCGGCCTTTTAAAAAAGCTTGGCTCACTTGTAGCGAACGATAGCGCTCTTTGCCGGTGAGGGAATTGCCATCTTTATCCAAGCAATCCACTTCGTAGAGCTCGCAACCAGCTTCTTTCGAAATGAGTTTTGAAAACTCAGTTTTGCCGGTACCTGGTGGGCCGTAAATCAAAACGTTAATGCCTTTTTCGCCCTTGAGCGTAGCGGCTTTTACAAGTGCGATCAAATATTTAGCATCCGATTCCACATGCGGGTAATCGGCGAGCGCAAGCTCCGTAGCCTTTGCTGGGCGGGTGAATACAGACATCATATCCGCATCGGATTTGTATTGCGCCAACAAAATCGGCAGCAAACGGTCCGACACGCGCATCAAATCGCCCAAGTCTGTGATGTTGTGGTCAGCGATGGGCGTATCAATCAAGCCCAACATTTCTAAACGCGAGCCGGTGCGCAGCGTTTCAGCAATTTCTTTTGCCGAAAGATTCAATACTTCGCCCAACATGGTGAAGGCCTCTTGCGCGCTCGCGGCTTTGCAATCAACCAACACCGGGCGCAAATCGCGGGAGTATTTCACCAAGCTGGCTTTTTGCAGCACCGCTTTTTCCACTTCCGAGAGCGAAAGCACGCGGGCCAGCAGCTCCACGTTGCGTGCAAGTAAGGTGTCTTCTGACTTTAATTTCGCACCAAGCACGTCCACCGTGGTTTGAAATACGGAGAGCAAATCCTTGGCGTGCTGCTTCACATACTCGTCTAAGTAGTAAAAGAGCGTGCCGTCGTCGTAAGTGCCGTTCCACACGGCGTGGCGATTCAAAAACTCCTGCGGCGAGAGCTCGCCTGAGCCTTTCCAGTTTTCGTTTTCGATGCAGCGTGCAGCAAGGAATTTTTGAATACGGGTAATCGCGCCCTCTGGCCACACGAGCTGGCGCGCGGTGAGGTTCAACACATCGTTCACATCCCGACGCAAATTGAACTTGGGGCCAAGCTTTAACACGAGCGAAAGCGCGAAATGGGTGCACTGCCAATCGAGCGCATCGCCACGACGCGCCTCGGGAGCCATGAAAGTGCCAGCTGGTAATGTTTTATTGTCCATTGCGTATCCCCTTTGATATGGACGGCGTGCTTCAAGCGCACACATGAACTGTAACGCAACTCTGCTGCTTGGGAGGACAGCAAACTCCAAACCCGACAAACGGTTATTTTTGGGAGATATTGCTGATATCGTGCCTTTATTGCGCCGCAGGTACTAGCTTTTTGGGTTCGATTCGGCGCTGCACGCCACCGCGTCATTCACCGCACACGCCTGCGAAGCCGCCGCCGCGCGCTTCGCCGCCCGAGGCGCGAGCAGGCGCAGCAAAAACCCAAGCGCTGCGCCCACGCCGAGCTTGGAGAGCAGCATGCGGTTGTCCGCCACCCATGGGTACACGCGCTGCCAAAAGCCGGTGAGCTTAGGCGTGCCCCATAGCTTCGCCAATAGAGCAAAACCGCAGGCTTCGTAGGCCGCAGCGAATACTTTTTCCGATACAAGCCATTGGCCTGCCGCGTCGCGCCCGTGTATCCGGGACATCATTGCTGCACGGCTTACGCTTGCAGGCGCGTTTGCAGGCACTTGAAATGCCGCGGGTGAGCAATCTACAAACGCCAGGGCTTGGCGCTGATCGTACTTTTTCAAAAGCGCCACTTCGTGCGCACAAACGGGGCAGGAAGCGTCGTAAAAAATGGTCAGTGGCAAGGAAATGTTCATACTTGCCATTATTGCACCCGCAAATCGCGCCAAATTTTGGCGGTTTCGTCGCAAAGCGGTTGTCGTGCGTTTGGGTACGGATTACATTGACACCATCACACCAAACACGCCATACCGGAGATTGCCATGTACCCAAAAATCGCGCTGTCCAAACCGTATCTATCGCAACTTCTAGCGCTCTTCATTTTGGCGCTTCTATTCGCCGGATCGCCCCGAGCGATGGCGCAGAGCAGCAATTGGAATTTTGGGTTCAGCTTCAATGGCACCAGCATAAAAGGTAACGGTAAAATTGTGCAGGATGCCCGTAAGCTCACAGGTTTTGATCGGATTGAATCCCGAGGGGGCGTCGATCTAGTCATCAAGCAATCCGCCACAGAATCGGTGGTGGTGGTGACCGACTCGAACATCGCGCCGATGGTGATCACCACGGTGGAAAACGGCAAACTTATTATCAACGCAAAGGGTAGTTGGTCTACCCGCTCCAACGTAAAAGTGTTGGTTGATGTCGTGAACTTGACGAGTGTGGGTGTTTCGGGCTCGGGCGATGTCGCCGCGCGCGGCCTCAATTTGAAGCAACTTGCTTTGAGCATCTCGGGCTCGGGCGATGCCCGCTTGGAGGAGTTCAGCAGCGAATCGCTCAACGTAAGCATTTCGGGCAGTGGAGATTTTTTCGCAACCGGCAAAGTCACGAACCAAACCTACTCCATCGCGGGCAGCGGCGATATCCGCACCGATGGGTTGGAAGGCAACAACGTAAGCGTATCGATTGCGGGCTCGGGCGATGCGAAAGTATGGGCCACGCAATCGCTCGATGCTGCCGTAGCGGGCTCAGGGGATATTCGTTATCGCGGAACGCCTGCAAATGTAAAAAAGCGTGTTGCGGGTTCAGGAACGATTAGTCAGATGTAGTCTTTTTGGTCAATACCTGCGGCGCAAGATAGCCATGTTTTGAGATTTATCTCCCCAAAAATTGGTTCAGGAACGCTCGCCCTTTGGGAAGGGGCAGGGGTGAGGGCACTGCCGCAGCTATGAAATTTTTTGGCTAGCACCCCAAAATCCTACCGAATCTTGTTTGCTAACAATCTGTACTCCCCCCTCTTTCTTTGATGCAGAGGGAGTGGGTAAATTAGGTTACGCGTCCACATTAAACGATCACTCTGCGGAACAAACGCGTACCAATCCACTCTACTTCCTTTAGTAGCTTCTACAATCAAAGTACGTCTCCTCCGAGTAATCCCGATGTCCCGCGCACCCAAGCTCTTCAGTCTCCTCTCCGCATTGCTCCTAGCCACCGGTTGCGCTAGCAGCGCTGGGCCCGTGCCGGGCGCGGTGCCCCCTCCATCGGGTTGGTCCGGCGCGCTGGCCTCGGCGGTAGGTATGCCTGCGGACGACAGCTATAAAGCCACGCTGTTTGAGTGGAACGATAGCAACCGCGGGCGTCCCGTTCTCGCCAAACTGTATCAACCCGCGAACGCCAAAAATGTGCCGCTCGTGATCGTCTCCCATGGCATCGGTGGCTCGCGTGAAGGCTATAGCTACATCGGGAAATTTTTGGCGGCTAACGGTATGGCTTCGCTGCACTTGCAGCATGCGGGGAGCGACCGAGCGCTCTGGTTTGGCAACCCGGTCACGCTGCTGTTTCGCTTGCAAAGCGCAGCACAGGCGAGCGAGGCGATTGACCGCGCGCGTGATGTAAGCTTTGCGCTCGATCGCGTGTTAAGCGATGCCACGCTCGCAGGCGCGTTCGACGCAAACCGCATCGCCATGACTGGGCACTCGTATGGCGCGAACACCGCGCTCTTGGTTTCAGGCGCGAGCGTTGAGCAGGGCGAAAAATATTTGCAATTCACCGATACGCGGATCAAAGCCGCCGTCATCATCAGCGCGCCGCCGTTTTACGGTCAAGGCGACCCCGGCGCTATTTTGGGCGGCATCCGCGTGCCGACGCTACACATTACCTCCACGGGCGACGAAATCACCATCCCCGGCTACCGCTCCGGCGTAGAAGATCGGGTGGCGGTATACGAAGCCATGGGCACGCGCACGCAAGCAAAGAAGCAGTTGGCCGTATTTAAAGAAGGCTCTCACAGCATGTTCACCGACCGACTCAACACCGGTGGTGTTGAGTTGAATCCTCAAATTAAGCGGGCCACGCGCGAGTTGGTGCTCTCGTTTTTAGAAACGCAATTTGCTGTAAAGCGTGAGGAAACGAGCGGCTTTACAAGCTGGGCTAAAAAATACGCCGCGCTGATTTCGCAGACGAAAGTACAGTAAAAATGTGGCTCAATACCTGCGGCGTAAAACGGGCATTTTCCTGAAGATATCTTCCAGAAAACGCACTTTTTGCGCCGCAGGTTTGTGTGCCAAATTGAACCCGTCTCCCTCTGGGAGAGGGGCAGGGGTGAGGGAGCCACCGTGGTTCGAGCAGATAGACGAATTCCAACGCGTAGTCCCTCACCCCAACTCTCTCCCAAGGGGAGCGGAGGCACCCCCTAAGGTTTTAGTTTCGCTGCAAAAAGCCTGGCTAATTCCTAAAAATAAAATACACCGCCCCCATCAAGCATAGCCCCGCCCATAAAAAATCCAGTTTTAAAGGCTGCCCCATATAAAACACCGCAAAGGGCACGAACACTAAAAGCGTAATCACCTCCTGAATAATTTTTAGTTGCGCCAGCGAAAAATGCCCGTAGCCAATTCGGTTTGCTGGCACTTGCAATAAATACTCAAACAACGCAATTCCCCAACTCACTAGCGCTGCAAACCACCACGGCTTGGCACTCATATCTTTCAAATGGGCGTACCACGCAAAAGTCATGAACACGTTGCTCGCAATGAGCAGGCCGATGGTGGCGAAAGTGGGGGAAAGGTTCATGCGGGTGCGAGAGGCGTCGGTTTAGTACCCCGTATTTTGCGCCTCCGGTCTGTGCGATGCCTGGCAAGCAACACAATGCGCCGTGAGCGGTGACAGCGAAATTGATTCGGTATAAAGTGCAAGCAAACACTGCTCCGACACGGCTCATGACGCCACTTTTCAAAAAACTCAATCTCTCGGCGAATGCGCGCACGATTTGCATATTGAACGCGCCGAAGTCATTCGAGCTTGAAATTGCGGCGCTCGATGGTGTTACGGTTTTACGCAATGTGAAAGCGCTGGTTTTATATGCGCTGGCCTTCGTAGTGACGCTCAAAGAAGTGGAAGCCGCCAGTGCGCAACTCACGCGCGCCGCGCACGGCGACGCAATCATTTGGATGGTGTACCCAAAAGGCACGTCCAAAAAATACCAGTGTGAATTCAATCGAGAAACAGGGTTTACAGTGCTTGGCCAAGCGGGCTACGAGCCGGTGCGACAGGTAGCGATTGATGAAGATTGGTCGGCATTACGCTTTAGGAAAGTGGAGTTCATCAAAACCATGACACGCAATCCCGATGGGGCGATTTCAGAAGCGGGGCGTGCGAAAGCAAAAAGGCGCGCGGTGTGAACGAAAATTTGGCCTGTGGAGCGGAGAAAAGTTTGGATATGCGTTGCTGCCGACGGTTTTTAACGCGCCTCAGCAAAATCTGTGAGGCTGAAAAATAGAGGAAATCTCATTCGTGAAAGTAAACAAAACCAAGCAAACCGACGCGAGCGTAGATGCGTATCTCGCGGCCATTGCAGACGAAGCGCGGCGGGCGGATTGCGAGGTGCTTGTTAAGTTAATGTCGAAAGTGACTAAGCAGCCCGCCAAAATGTGGGGAACGAGTATCGTCGGTTTTGGCACCTATCACTACACCTACGAAAGTGGCCGCGAAGGCGATGCGTGCCGCACGGGGTTCGCGTCACGAAAGGGCGACATCAGTATCTACCTGATGGCTGGTGGCCCACATCAAGAAGCGCTGCTCGCTAAACTTGGTCGCCACAAAATGGGCGCGGTATGTTTATATGTGCGGCGTCTGAGCGAGATAGATATAAAGGTTTTGGAACAGTTGGTGGTGGAGGCAGTGGAAGGAGTGAAGCGGCGGTATGGGTAACGCGGTAGCTCCACGTACGAACCAGAAAACGGTGCCGTGGTGTGTCTCGGATACTTGCGATCCTTGATTTGAAAAGTACGAAGTAATGTTTGCTGGCTTCATTAATTTCGCGCGCATCATCGAAGCCCTCGGTTTGCGGAAACACGCCATCGTTAATGTCGAATTCTCTTACGCTTTGCGCAACGAGATTTCAACTTGGTTTGTAATTGTTCATGAAATCAGGTACTTAGCCGCTTTGCACGGAAGTTGTTTAGGGATAGATTCCACCATCTCAAAACTAAAAGACCGATATGAAATCAAATTCACACGTTGCACGTTGGGCGCTAGCCGCTTGCCTTACGCTAAGCGCTTCCAGCGCTGCCCTGGCCGGCATATACACCACTACTTCGGGTGGTGCCGTGCCGGACAATACCCCTGCGGGCGTATCAAGCAGCATTATTGTTGGCGATTTAGGCCTGGTTAATTCGTTTGACTCGATTACGATCAATGGCTTGAACCATACATGGATTGGTGATCTGGTGATTACGCTAAGCCACGGCACCACGACCATTGATATTCTTGACAAAGTCGGCTCTAACACCGCCACAGCCGTAGGCGACAGCAGCGATTTACGTGGCAATTACCGCTTTATTCTGGGTGGCGCAGATTTCACAGCGGCAGCCGCAGTGGGTACTTCCGCCTATTTGGTTCCAGACAACGTCTCCTATGCACCCGTGCCAAATCCGCTGGGCGCGAGTGCGGCCAATGGATTACTCTCCAATTTTATTGGCCTCGCGGTAGCGGGAACGTGGACGCTTAATATTTCTGACCGAGCAGATCTGGACACTGGTAGTTTCACGGGCTGGAGCTTCTCAACCACGAATAGTCAAGGGCAAGTACCGGTTCCTGGCTCGTTTGCCCTCCTCGGTTTGGGCTTAGTCGGCTTGCTGCGGAAGCGCAGCGCTTTATCCGCCCGATAAGTTCTGCCTGCGATGTGTTTTTGTACCTGCGGCGCAGAAATGGCGGTTTTTGAGAGATATCGTCCGAGAAATGCCGTTTCTGCGCCGTGGGTATCTTGAGGTTTTGTTTGCTTTTTCTAACAAACTTGGCGCGTGCTCAATAGCTAAAAAACCGTCGCGCAAGCGGCGGTTTTTTTAATTTCAGCATAAACCTAGAGGCGAAAGATCCATGCAACGCTAAGTAAAAAACGCGGACGAAGGCGTGTGGGATGTAATAACCAGGCTCACTGAGTTACGCAAGCTTAGCCGCTTGAATACACCCCTCCACCTCAGCTATTGCGCTTGTGTGGGGATTTTATTGTGATCAGCACTGCGCTAGGTGGAGACCGTGACTTTACCGCCCGCACCTTTCCACGCCGCATGCCCGCCTTTAAGATATTTCGCATCAAATCCCGCTTCGCGCAGCACGCCTGCCGTTTTGCAGCCCACGTGAAAACCGTACACGCAGAAAGTGACCACGGGATCATCTTTCGATAATTCGCCAATCCATTCATCAACCCGTTCAGGGTCACGCCAGATGGCGCCTTCGACGGTGTCTTGCGTTCGCGAAACGTAATGGCGTGGCCGAGCATCAATAAATTGCACTTTTTTGCCCGACGCCAGCAGCGCCTTGACCTCTTCGACTGCCATGCTCGGGATATCTCCGAATTCGGGTTGCGACAACGCGCGCAAGGGCGCGACATGCGTTGCATCCACGAAGCGTGCCTCCACTGCGGGCCAATCGATATTGCGCATGAACGTGTCTACATAGCCTTTCGCATTGGCACCGAAATCCATATGATAAGCGTGCTCATACATATCCATCGCCAATATCGGAATGCCCCCTGCAATCGCTTGCGTGTGCTCTGATGCATATTGATTGATTAAGCGCTGATCGCGGGGCAACCACGTTAACAACACCCAACCAGAGCCGCCCGATAACGCATAACCCATTGCAACGAACTCATCCCGCCAGCGACGGAACGAACCAAAATCTCGCACCAGCGCTTCGTTCATCACCTCACTGGGTTTACCGTCACCAAACGCCAAGCTGGCGAAATAGAGCTCGTGCAACAACGTGGAATTCATCGCGATCAACTCTTCGCGCTTGAGCCCATTGAGCACATACGCAGGCGCGCTGGTTGGGTTCAGTGCGCCTAGCTCAGCAGTAATGGCATTGAGCCGTCGGAGCGCACCGGCATAGTTATTTTCATAGTGACTTTCAATTAATTTCAATGAAAGCCCATTGAGCTGCCAGGGACGGCAGTGAATTGGAGTAAGTTCGTATGGCATGATGTCCTCGCGAGTGAAAACAGAAATGCTGCCGCGCGGGGGACAATGAATGACGGTGTCCACGTTGCGCTGCAACGCTTGCAGGAATTGGACGCACGCCGTCTTTGAAGAACATATTTCATAGGGATCCTGCAATCCCCGGTTGGTATAGTACGCGCATTGGGATGGAAAGCAAGCCCCCCTTTTTAGCCCGAGTCAACGCGCTTTGTCGTCCACATCTTTTAGACTACATTCGCGGTAGTTGTGGCATTGAGACTGCCCATAACGCACCAGAAGAACAAGTGAACAGCATTAAAAGCATTGCGAGCATTGGGGACAGCCCTATTCATGCAATTAACGCCTTGTTTACGGAAAGGCAAGAACGCTCACAATCCCGCCTATGGCCAACACCGCCAAAATCATCAACACATAGCGCTTGAATTGTTCGGGCGTTACGATTGAAAAGCCGCGCGTGCCAATCGCAATGCCGATGAGCATGGGCACGGCGAGCAGAGCACCGATCGAGAGGGTTTGCGCGTTGGCTACGCCGTGCCAAAGGCCCCAGCTTAGCGAGTAAATGCCACTAAAAAAGAAAAGGACGACCAACGTGGCGCGCAGCGATTTAGCGGGTAGTTCGGCAGCGAAGAGTACGACGGACGCCATCATTCCGCCCACAGACGAGGCGCCCGCTAAAAAACCAGCCATGAGTCCCGTACCAAATCGGAAGCCGAAGCCATCGCGCAACGGTAAACGCACGTTTGCCAACAAACATACGCTCGCAATCAAAATGACGATGCACCCTGCAAGGCGCAAGGCTGTTTGTGGCGCATACGCGAGCGCCGCAACGCCAAACGGTACAGAAATAAAGTAGCCTGCGGCCATCGCCTTGAGCCAGCGCCAATTCACATCTTTCCACACGCTTTTCAGTAGCGAAAGTGAACCCACAATTTCTAAAAACTGCGCGGCGGGTATGAGCGATTTAGGGGCGATAAAAAAGCTGCCACTCGCGACCAACACTGCAGACAGCCCGAAGCCTGAAAAGCCACGGACAATGCCTGCGAGGAGGGCGCATAGCGCAAGCGGGAGGAAGAGCTCGGTGGGCGGAAGGGAAAGCGTAGGCATACATTACTTTTAATAATGGGTTGTTCGTGCCCAATTGCGTTTCGAGTCCTGGGATTGTCCCCTCTTCCTTTGGGAAAGGGCGAGGGAAGTCAACGCACTACTCGCGGATTTTGTACTCCGCAAGTAGCCTCTCATTGTTAGCCAGTCTATATTTTGAATCTAGACCTGCTCTCTACGGGCGTAAAGTTTTCCCTCACCCTAACTCTCTCCCACCGAGAGAGGAGATCACCGCGTACACAAATCTTGCTTCGGTAAACACGTAGTATCTGCGTCGTAAATTAAGCCTATCTACGCACTTTTCTTCTGCCTTTTCTTGCCTTTCTTGGGCTTACTATCGCCGCGTTTTGCCCGCTCCTCTTTTATTGCTAACTCTCGGCGCATTTTTTCCTCTTTCATTGAGGCAGCGCGGTCGGCAGCAGCGGCGCGGCGTTTTTCTGCGCGCTCTTTGGCTTGCGTGGCTTCGCGCGAGGCATGTCGCTTTTGAAAATCCGCTTCCGCTTGCCGTTGATTCACATCCGATTGGGTAACGGATAAGCCCTTATTCGTTACCGTGGTTTGCTTGGTGTTGGTGGGGCATATTTCGGCATAGGTTACTTTGCCGCCCGGGCCGTCGCAGCGTTTTACGTCTTCCGCCTGCGCCGTAAAGGTCAGCAAGCTTGCTGCACACAGTGCGAACCAATTTTTCATTGTTGTTCTTTCAAAAAAATAAATTACGGCGCAATCACGCACATCGTGGTGCCTTCGATCAACCAGTTTGCGTTTTTCATCTGCGTGACGATGCTCGCTTGGGTGATAAACCGATGATTGCTATCGCGAAACGTGTATCGATTATTGTAAGCGCGGGTAACGGGGATCATGCCGTTGCCACATACATTTGCTGCTGGGCTTGCTCGCCAAGCACTCGTTTCTTCCTGCCAATCTTGCGGGATGCCGCGCAATATATTGGCTTCTGCGCCATCGAGCGTGAAGAAGTGGGTGTTCACGCCCACGCCTTTTGCATCGTGGTAGAAACGGGATGCGGGCGTGCCGGTCGCCGCACTCGCGCGCCACCCTATAAAGTTTTGCCCAGTGCGCTTCCAGCCCCAAGCCGGGTTGGTATCAAGGCCGGCTTTTTCGCTCTCAATCGCGGTCATGAAATAGTGGTTGATGCTGGAATGCAGATATTCAACCACTTCCACCTCGTCTTGATACCACCATGGATAGGTCGTCGCGCCGAGCACTTTTTCGTTCGCCCCGCCTGTTACCGTTTGCAGTGTGGAGAGTTGGTTACGCGCAGCGACTTCGCCATGTAAATGGGCCCGATAAAAGAGCATAGACCAAGTGAAGATATCCATCACATCTTCACGGCGAATGGTGTGACCTAAGCCTTGTATTTCCACCAAATATTTCGAGCCGCTCAAGTTACGAAACATCCGCTGCGTTTGGCTCATGGGGGCGGTGGTGTCCTCGGAGCCGCCGATGCCTAAGTAAGGCGTGCGAATACCTTTTACGCCATCGTTTGCGCTGCCGAAGGTGGCCACAGAAACTAAAAAAGAGTAATCGATTCCGGAGTAGGGCACGTAGCCAATAATGGCCTTGATGCGCTTATCGACGATGACGGTTTCGGGGTCTGCGCCGATGCCAAGAGAGGTGGTGAGCTTGGCGCCTTGGTTGAGCAATACGGTTTGCCCGCCTAAGCTTGCGCCCCAGCCGCCAATCGTGTTCGGATCGATATGGTTTATGTACGCCGGATGCGAGAGAAAATAATTGAGCGTTTCAGATAACACCACAGGGCGAATCGCCATCGCTTCGGCCACGTTGGGGTAATCGCGCACGATGTCAATCGCCGCGCCAAACGAACCTAAGCGCACCGGCACATAGCGTTGATCGGCATGAAACGGCGCGACGACGACATAGCCATACGATGCAAAAAGCTTAATCATGCTCAAGTAATCGAGATCGAGCGGCGCACCGCCCAAGCCGTGGGAAAGCGCAACAATGGGGTAGCGTTTATTGCTCTCCGCAAAAATGGGCAGATCGGTGCCTCGGTGCATGCGCGGAACGATTTCGCCATTGGGCAACGTGTAGTCGGGGCGGGCATTGGTGGCCGTGGTGGGATAACACACAATCGCAACCGTGGATACAAATGCGTTATTTACGCGTTTAAAAATTGACGCGTTATTCGGCATTTTTGCGGGGAACGAAAGCGGACCTGCCTCGGCGGTGGTGGGCCGCAAAAGTGCTTGCGAAATGTAGGCACTGCCATCGCCGCGCCACGCGTCTTGCTCCACCACGCCCGCAGGCAAGCGTACGGCGTTCATCTCCACATCGGTGCAAGCTACAGGCTGTGAGGAAAGCCCAAGCGGTGGAATGGATTGGGCGTGGGCGGCCGTGAACAAAAGCGCGCAGCTCAGCGCGGCAGCACGGCTAAAGAGGGAAGGCATAAACGTTTTCATAGGCGAAGCATACCGTAACGAGACCGCATAATGGATTGTTGACGATAAGTGGGAGTTTCCTTTGACCGGAGCCACACAAAATAGTGCCTTACCCGCTCACGCGATGCCCAGCACTACGCGCGTGTACGCTACGCTTGCCTTAGGCGTTTTTGCCGTATCTGCTGCGGCTATTTTTATTCGCTTTGCGCAACAGGCGAACGCACCCTCACTCTCCATTGCTACTGGCAGGCTCGCGCTCGCCTCGCTCATTATGGTGCCGCTGGCGTTGGCTACGTGCGGAGCCGAAATGCGCGGACTTTCGCGTTCGCACATGCTGCGTTTCTCGTTGGTCGGTGCGCTCTTGGCCGCGCACTTTTGGTTTTGGATCGCCTCGCTTGAGCACGTAAGCGTGGCACTCTCTACCGCGCTCGTTTCGACCACGCCGGTGTGGGTGGCGCTCGGGGCATGGCTATTTCGCGGCGAGCGGCTCACCCGCGGGCAAACGGTTGGCTTGTTGCTCGCGGTCGGCGGTGGCGTAGGCTTGGCGCTTTCGGGGGGCAGCGTGGCGGCGGGCAAATCTATTGCGCTCGGCTGTGCGCTTGCCGTGGCCGGTGCATTGGTAATCGCCGGGAACATGCTTATCGGGCAAGGCTTGCGCGCGCAATTGCCCGTGCGGGCATATGCCGCGTGTGCCTACGGTTGGGCGGCTGTGTGGCTGCTGATCGCTGCATGGGTTACCCAAACGCCGCTGTTAGGCTTACAGCCGAACGCGTATTGGGCCATGCTCGCGTTGGCTCTCGTGCCCCAGCTCATCGGCCACACGTCGCTCAACTGGGCGCTGCCGTATTTGGGCGCAACCACGGTGGCGGTGAGCATATTGGCCGAGCCTGTGGGCGCAGCGGTGTTGGCGGCGTTCATGTTCAACGAGCCGATTTCTTTGGTGATGGCGCTGTGCTTCGCGATCACGTTGGTGGGAATTGGGTTGGTGACGTTGATGGGGAACAAAAGCGCGTAACACCTGCGGCGATGTTTGCGCAGTATTCAGTGCGTCGCCCCGACGAGGGCCGAGGCGACGGAACGTCAGTTGTGTACAAAAACCGGCGGCGCATAAACAGTCTGTTTTACGATTTATCTGCCAAAAAAAGCGCTGTTTTCAAGGGGATAATCTTAAAAATGCCTGTTTTCACGCCGCAGGTATTCTCAAATTTTGAATCGAAGGCGAGCTGCGATCCGCGTTAACCACGCTTGCGCATCGTTGCAAATGCAACCACCAAAATCAGCCCACTCGCCACGGCCAAGATGGCTAACGCGATGCGCAAGTTCGACAACGAAGAAATGAGGCCCACGAGCGGCGGCCCCCCGAGGAAACCGGTATAGCCTACGGTGGCTACCATCGCCACACCCGCTGCGGGGTTGCTGCCCACTTTCGCAGCTGCACTAAATACCGAGGGCACAATGTTGGCCAGCCCCAGCCCCACCAACGCGAAGCCAGGCACCGCCCACACCGCCGAGGGCGCAGCGGCGGCGAGCG
>JANMDS010000290.1:0-2184 GCA_031376405.1 Betaproteobacteria bacterium | reverse complement strand
TGCATCAGCGGCTCGACAAGGAATTGATTGTCGGGCGCGCGGCGCTGGTAATGACGTAAAAAATGAATAAAAACAATAAGTTACGAATTGTAGGTGTTGTGGGCCTCGGCATCATGGGCGGCATGATGGCCGAAGCACTATGCGCCGCTGGTTACAAGGTCGTCGGTTACGATCCTTCCGCGCCGGCACGCGCGCGACTGAAAAAGGCAGGTGGCCGCGCGCTAGCGTCGGCCACCGCAGTTGCAGCGACGGCCGATGTGGTGATCACTTCGCTGGCCAAAGCGACCGTGCTCGAGAACGTGGTCGCAAAAATCGCTGCGGCGAAGCGAAGCACTAAACAAACGCCACTGGTCGTTATAGAAACCAGCACGCTCACACTGGCCGATAAACAACAAGCGCAGCAAACTCTAGCGCGCGCGGGTGCGCAAACGCTCGATTGCCCTATCAGTGGCACGGCAGTGCGCATGAAGGAAGGCGGCTGGACCATCTTCGCCAGCGGGCAGCAAGCTGCGTTCAAACGTGTGAAGCCGGTGCTCGATGTGTTCACGAAAAGCGTGCAGTACGTGGGCGCCTACGGCAACGGCACCAAAATGAAATTCATCGCCAATCATCTGGTGGCGATCTACAACGTCGCGGTGGGTGAGAGCATGACCTTCGCGCGCAAAATGAAACTCGACCCGCAGCAGGTGTGGGATTTGTTTTCCGGCAGCCCGGTGCTCGGCAACGGCATATTCAAGCTGCGCGGCAAGCTGATGGTCGATCAAAATTATCTGCCCGCAACCATGAAGGTCGAGGTATGGCAGAAAGACATGCAGGTGATTGGCGATATGGCGAAATCCGTCGAGTGTCCGCTGCCGCTGTTCACTGCGTGCGCGCCGCTGTACACCACCGCGATGGCACAGGGGCTGTCGCAGCATGATACCGCTTCGGTGTGCGAGGTTTTGGGGAGGATGGCGGGGTTGAAGAAAGGGAGGGTGGTGAGAAGTGTTTAGTAAATGGGAGAGCACCAACGAGCACGACTCATCCGCGTACCAGGAATTCGACCAACCTTTACGATTCGAAAAATATTTGGCCAGAAAATATTTATAAACAATCTGGATACAGTTTTGCATCTTCAATGGGACCGGCCATTCACTTGGACCGGAAAAGACAAATTGACTGGGCGCAGCGATTATGGCGTTTACCAAGCCCGTAGGTTGGGCTCAATGAAATGAAGCCCAACACAAGGACACGGGGCGAAACGTTATGGTCGCGTATTGGAGGCAAAACAATGTTGGGCTTCGCGGGCTCAGCGCCAACCTACGCATATCAGGCACGCTGATTCCCCCGGGCATATTCAGTGTGTGTAGGATGGGTGCAACCCATCGCAACAATAACTTGTGACGTGCAAACGGTTGCGACGCACGAATGGTGGGTTGCGCTGCGCCCCACCCACCCTACAACGATTGAATGAAACGAAGCCCAACACAATGGCACGGCGCGAAACGTTATGTTCGCGTATTGGAAGCAAACCAATGTTGGGCTTCGCAGGCTCAGCGCCAACCTACGCACATCAGGCACGCTGATTCCCCCGGGCATATTCAGTGTGCGTAGATGGGTCCAACCCATCGCAACGATAACTTGTCACGTGCAAACGGTTGCGGCGCACGAATAGTGGGTTGCGCTGCGCTCCACTCACGCTACAACGACTGATGTTTGATCTGGATCAACGCGGAAATCCTTCATGATTTGATAATTTCATGCCAATACCTGCGAGGAGATGACCCATGAAGATCAACATGCTGCACCATTTCACAATACGCGCGCATCCCGACAAGCTGCCCGTGTTGGAGAAGTTCTACCGCGAAGTTACCGGTTTCACGCCGGGGCCGCGCCCGCCGTTCACCTTTCCCGGGCTTTGGCTGTACCACAACAACCATCCGGTGCTGCACATCGCGCGGCCGCGTGATGATGAGCCTGCGCCGGTGAGCGGGGCGGGTGTCATCGACCACGTCGCGTTCGGCGCGGACGGTGTTGCCGAGTTCCGTGCAAATCTGCTGCGGCTGGAAGTTGCCTTCGACGAACAGAACGTCGAGCAGGCGGGCTACCAGATATTTCTGCGCGACCCCATCGGCACCAAGCTGGAGTTCAACTTTCCGAATCAGCAGGCGCCCGCGAACGTGAAGGGCGAGTTCCTCGGCGTAT
>JANMDS010000274.1:0-15282 GCA_031376405.1 Betaproteobacteria bacterium | reverse complement strand
ATGGTTCGGACGCGGGCTTCATCAAAGCCAAAAAATTGATGGTGGAATCGGAAACTAATAAAGGCGAAATGCTCGATATTGGATTTGTAGGCGAAATTACCCACATCGACCCCACGCTCATTCAACACCTCGATGCAAAAGATTTCATCCCGGTGGTAGCGCCCATAGGCGTAGGCGAAGAAGGCGAGGCGTACAACATCAACGCCGATTCCGTGGCCTCCGAGCTCGCGCAAACGATGAAGGCGGAGAAACTTATTTTGATGACGAACACGCCCGGCGTTCTCGACAAAGAGGGCAAATTGCTCACGGGGCTTACGTTCACCCAAATCGAAGCGCTCTTCGCCGATGGCACGATCTACGGCGGTATGAAGCCGAAAATTCAAGGCGCACTCGATGCCGTGGCCCATGGCGTGTCGGCGGCACACATTATTGATGGCCGCGTGGAGCATGCGCTGTTGCTGGAAGTGTTGACCAGCGAAGGCGTGGGCACGATGATTAAGGCAGGATAAGGAAAAAAACGTGATTCGTGAATCGTGAGATAGAACTGACCGCCTTCGCGTCACAAATCACGAATCACGATTAACAAGTCACGCTTTCAAATAAGAACACAATTAGGGAGATCAAACATGGCAGGCCCACGCAAACCACCAGGCGTACGCAAACAAGAAATTTTGCAAACCATCGCCGCGATGCTCGAGCAACCCACGGGCGAAAAGATCACCACAGCCACGCTGGCCGCAAAAATGCAACTAAGCGAAGCCGCGCTCTATCGCCACTTCGCCAGTAAAGCCCAAATGTTTGAAGGCTTAATCGGCTTTATTGAAGAAACAATTTTCACACTGGCCAATCAAGTTTCCGCAAATGCGCAAGGCAAAGAAGCCGCCGCCCAAATCGCGGGCATGCTACTTTCGTTTGCTGAGAAAAACCCCGGCATGGCCCGCATTTTGATTGGCGAAGCGCTCGTACACGAAGATGAGCGCTTAGGCCGGCGCATCGATCAATTGTTTGATCGGCTTGAGCTTACGTTGAAGCAAACTTTAAAAACGAGCGACCCGCTTGATACGCTGCCCGCGGCCCAAGCCACGGCGTTGCTCGCGTATGTGATTGGGCGCTGGCAATTGTTTGTGCGCTCCGGCTTTAAGCGCAAGCCGACGCACGGATGGAACGAGCAGGCGCAGTTTTTATTGCGCTAGAGCGTGCCGAACATCACCACATCGCCTGATTCAAAATTGGTGTACGGATAGTGTGATGGCGCGATCTCACTTAAGCCTAGCCGCTTAGCGAGGCGAATAGAGCGCTGGTTTGCTTTTAATATCGTAAGCCACAGCGCCGATACTTGAAATTCATCGCGAAGCATATTTAGCATCTGCGTGCACGCTGCAAACGCGACGCCCTTGCCCCACACACTTGAGTGAATCGCGTACGCAAACTCCGCTGCACGCGATTGATCGGGCGCGAAGTCGTACGCCGTCGCTTGCACATAGCCAACTACGTTCCCCTCAAACTCCACCGCCCAATTAAGCCAGCGCTCCTTGCTATCGGGGGAAAACGTGTGTTCAAGTTTTTTGCAGCGCACGCGGTAAGCCGCTAAATCAATCGGCGGCGAATCGCCGATGTATTCGTAGAGCGCAGGGTCTTGCAGCACAGTAAAATGTGCTTCGGCTAATGATTCGTGGAACGGGATTAAACGCAGCGTCATGTCGCGCATTGTAAGTCGCTGTTTTTTGGGGAGATAATGTTTAAAAGTGGCCACATTTACGCCGCAGGTATTTCATTTTTTTCCACAGAAAGACGACATGAACCTAGCCGACGCGACCGCCACCGAACTTTTAACGCTTTACCGCAGCAAACAAGCCTCACCCGTGGAGGCTACGCGTGCTGTGCTCGCGCGCATGGACGCGCTGGAGCCTACGCTCAATGCATTTTGCTTGCGCGATGACGCCCAAGCACTTGCGCAAGCGCAAGCAAGTGAGGCCCGCTGGCACGCGGGTGCGCCAATCGGACTGCTCGATGGCGTGCCTGCTTCCGTCAAAGATTTGATTCTCACCAAAGGTTGGCCCACTTTGCGCGGCTCGCTTACCGTGGATAAAAATCAACAATGGGACATTGATGCGCCCGCCAGCGCCCGCTTGAAAGAAGCCGGTGCGGTGCTCATCGGCAAAACCACTACACCCGAGTTTGGCTGCAAAGGCACGACCGACAACTTGCTAACCGGCGTGACCCGCAACCCATGGGACGCGACCAAAACGCCTGGCGGCTCCTCCGGTGGCGCAGCGGCTGCGGTGGCTTCGGGCATGGGGCCGCTGGCGGTAGGCACAGATGGCGCAGGCTCAGTGCGCATTCCCTCCGCCTTCTGTGGCATTTTCGGTTTGAAACCTTCGTTTGGGCGCGTGCCTGCATTCGCGCTCTCGCCGTTTGGCACGGTGGCGCACCTGGGGCCCCATACCCGCAGCGTGCGCGATGCGGCGCTTATGATGAACGTGCTCACCAAGCCAGATGCCCGCGATTGGACGAGTTTGCAATACGAGGCCCGTGATTATTTGGCTGAATTAGAAGACGGCGTACGCGGGCTGCGCGTGGCCTACTCACCCGATTTGGGTTACGCGAAAAATGTAGATCCCGAGATTGCGGCAGCGGTGCGCTACGCCGCTGCAGCCTTCGCAGCATTGGGCGCGCAGGTTGAAGAAGTAAACCCAGGATTCGCGAACCCCGAAGAGATTACGAACAAGCTGTGGTTTGCCGGTGCGCACTTGCTTTACAGCAATATGAACGAAGCGCAGCGCGCGCTGGTAGAGCCTACGTTTCACGCGCAAGCGCTCGAAGGCGCAAAGCTCTCGGCATTGGATGTTTTGCGATTAAACGTGCGCCGCGGCGAACTTGGCACGCACATGCGCACCTTCCACGAACGTTACGATATTTTGCTCACGCCGGGTACGTCCGTCACTGCGTTCGAAGCCAAAGCATCAACGAAGCAAACATTTGCAATCACCGATTTTTTAGGCTGGACGCCGTTTAGTTATCCGTTTAATCTCACCCAGCAACCGGCAGCGGTGATCCCGTGCGGGATTGCCCAAAATGGCCTGCCGATGTCTCTGCAAATTGTGGGGCCGATGTTTGGCGATGCCCTGGTATTGCGCGCAGCACGGGCATACGAAAGCACACGCGCAGAGCTACGCCCTCCGATGGTCCATCGCGCGTGATTGGAGAGATTCATATCGCGCTTTTGGGCAGCCTTACCGGCGGTGCGCAAAAGAGCGGCGAAGCGCTCGCCGCGCAACTCGGTGTCACCAGAGCACGCGTTTCGCAGCTGGTGCGCGAGCTCAAGGCGAGTGGCGCGGACATTACTTCTTCACGCGCAGGATACCGCGCGTTTTTTCCGATAAGTATGTTAAACGCCTCTTTTTGCGCCGCAGGTTTTGCGCCTTGGGCGGTGCACGTAACGCCAATCTGCGCATCGACGAATGCAATGCTGATTCAATCCGGCGCAACCCATGCCAGCGTGCAATTGGCCGAGTGGCAAAGCGCGGGGCGCGGGCGGCGCGGGCGGGCGTGGACGGGCGCCCCGGGCGGGAGCATTTTGATGAGCGTAGCGTGGCAGTTTCCAGGTGGCGCGGCGACATTGGCCGGCTTGAGCTTGGCCGTAGGCGTGGCGATTACCGAAGCATTAGAATCGCTCGGCGCGAAGGACGTACTCCTGAAATGGCCGAACGATATTGTGTGGCGCGGACAAAAGCTAGGCGGCGTATTGATTGAGCTCTCAGGCGATGCCTTGGGGCCCACGAACGCTGTGATCGGCATCGGCCTCAACGTGCATTTGCCTGCTGCTGTGCGCGCCGACATCGAACAAGCCGTCACCGATTTGTCCACCGTTGCGCCGCTGGTGCGGTGGGATCGTAATGCGGTCGTTGCAGCGCTATTGACAACACTGGCTACCACGCTCAATCAGTTTGCACGGAGTGGCTTCGCGCCGTTCGCCCACCCGTGGCGCGTGCGGGACGCCTTTGCGGGCAGACCGGTGTTGGCTCGCCTGCCCGATGGCAACATACTCGAAGGCGAACGCGCGGACATCGACGACAACGGCGCGCTTCTGTTAAAACGTGACAATCAAACGCACGTACTAAATAGCGCAGAAGTTTCTCTGCGTATCGCGTAAATTTTTTTAGAACGCTATGAGTTGGCTCGCCATTGACGTTGGAAACACCAGAATGAAATGGGCGCTCGTCCAAGGCACGGGCGCAGCGGCCAATTGGCTTGCCCACGGCCATTGCGAGCTCGAAGATGTAAGCTCCCTTTCACGCACGCATTGGCGGCGTTTTAACGCGCCTGATCGGATCATCGCGAGCAATGTGGCTGGGGAAACACTGCGGCGGCGTGTGGAAGACGAAGTGGCGCGCTGGGGTGTCGAAATTGAATGGATGAGCGCGCAAGAAGAACAGTGCGGCGTGACTAACGGCTATGAAAAACCAACGCTACTGGGCGCGGACCGCTGGGCTGCGCTCATCGCCGCGCGCAAACGTGTACCCGATAAACCGTGCCTCATCATTACCGTTGGCACAGCGGTAACCATTGATTCGATTGATAGTTCGGGAAACTTTTTAGGTGGACTGATCCTGCCCGGGTTTCGTTTGATGCTCGATGCGCTCGAGTCGGGCACGGCGGGCTTGCGCGTGCCGCCCGGAGAATATGAGGCGTTCCCCAAGAACACTTCAAACGCACTCATGTCTGGCGGACTGCATGCGCTCGCGGGCGCCGCCGAACGCATGATGGCCCAGCTCACCACGCATACGAATTCGACACCGCAGGTTTTGTTAGCGGGTGGTGCTGCGGTAAAGCTCGCGCCATTTTTGAATTTTCCTTTTGAATCTGTGGATAATCTGGTGCTTGAAGGCATGTGCCACATTGCCGAGGAGATCGAAGTATGAAACGGCGCAATTTTCTACTTGGCACCGCAGCCGTTGTGGGCGGCGGGCTCGCGGTGGGCTTCTTATGGTCGAACAACAAACTAAAACGTGACGCGACGTTCAAACTGCCCGCGCCCAACAACGCTACTAGCTTCAATGCCTGGCTCACGATTGATGTAAACGGCATCGTAACCGTCGCCATTCCACGGCAAGAAATGGGGCAAGGCGTAAACACCATGCTAGCGATGTTTGTTGCCGAAGAGTTAGAGGTACCGCTCGCGCACATTCGCGTGGTGGAAGCGCCGATTGCGCCGGTGTATGGCAATGTAACCATGCTCTCCGATGGCTATAAACATGCGGGTGCGCCAGTGTTGTGGGCCGTATCAAAAATCGCTACGCTCGCAGGTGTGCAAGGCACGGGCGGCTCCACTTCTACGCGCGATGGCTATGTTCACATGCGCACTGCAGCGGCCAGTGCGCGCGTGCTGCTCATCGCCGAAGCGGCTTCTAGGTGGGATGTAGAGCCCAATACCTGCGGCGCAAATATGGGCTTTGTTGAACATTATCTCCAGAAAAAACGGCTCTCTTACGGCGAACTCGCTAGCGCGGCAGCTGCCCGCGCTGTGCCCACCAACGTTGCATTAAAACCGCCCGCGCAGTGGAAAATATTGGGAACGAGCCCACCGCGCTTGGACGTACCGGCAAAGGTGGATGGCTCTGCGCAGTTTGGCATCGACATCACCTTGCCCAACATGCTCTATGCGGCGGTGAAGCACATTCCTGCGGTGCGCGGCGCGCTACATCAGGTGAAATGGAAAAACGGCGTACCACCAAAGTCTGTGCTCGCACTCGCGCAAGGCGACGATTGGATTGCCACCATTTCTACCAATACGTGGCTCGCGCAGCGCGCGCTCAACGAGGCCGAACTCGTGGGGGGTGGCGCAGGTGCTTGCACCGTATCCAGCGACGCGTTGTTTAAAAAATACGACACGATGTTGGATACGCCAGGCGGCCGTGAATATGAAAAGCGCGGCGATGTCGACACCGCCTTGAAAGCTGCAGCACAGAGCGTGGACGTGCGCTATCGCGTGCCATTTCAGGCTCATGCCGCGATGGAACCGTTGAATTGCACCGTGCATTGGCGCGATGGCAAGATGGATATCTGGCTGGGCAATCAATCGCCCACACTCGTGCGCTGGGTAGCCGCCGAAGCCTCGGGATTACCGAGCGAAGCGATCAACGTGCATACACCCTATCTTGGTGGTGGCTTTGGGCGGCGCTCGGATGTTGAAGTATTGCGGCAAGCTATTGCTTGCGCAAAGCTCACGAATGGTAAGCCGGTAAAGCTCACCTGGTCGCGGGAAGAAGATGTGCGGCACGATGCGTATCGTCCCGCAGTAGCCTGCCGCATGCGGGCAAGCTTCGATGAAAAGGGTGAGGTGGTTGCGTGGGACCATCACATCGCAGGCATGAGCGTGATGTTTGATTTCATGCGTCGGGTGGCTAAACCGATGGCATCCGATGCCGCACCAGACCCGACTAACTGCGAAGGCGCAACCCACTTGCCTTATGCGTTACCTAATTTACGCGTGCGCCACGCGCAGATTGATGAGAACGTGCCACTTGGTTTTTGGCGCAGCGTGGGCAATTCGTATAACGCTTTTTTCGTTGAAACGTTTGTGGATGAGTTAGCCGCGACAAAGCAAGACGACCCGTATTTATTCCGTAAAGCACTTTTAAAAAACGCACCCCGTTTTGAAAAAGTGTTAGATGCTGCTGCACATCACGCGCGCTGGTCGTCACCGTTGCCGCCTGGCAGCGGGCGGGGCATTGCGATTGCCGAGTCGTTTGCCAGTATCGTAGCGATGGTGGTCGATGTACGCGTTGAAGGCAAAAAGATAAAAGTGGAGCGCGTCGTGGCGGTGGTGGATTGCGGACGGGCGCTTCACCCCAATAATGCTGCGGCCCAGATTGAAGGCGCAGTAGGATTCGCGCTTTCGGCTAGTGTAGGCGGGCAGATCACGCTCAAAAGTGGCATCGTTGAGCAAAGTAATCTGCACGATTTTCCGATCGCGCGGTTGCATGAAATGCCGCGCGTTGAAGTGCATTTCGTACAAAGTGACGCGGCGTTAGGTGGCATTGGCGAGGTAGGTGTGCCCCCGTTTGCGCCCGCGCTGGGCAATGCGATATTTGCGGCCACCGGTCAGCGGCTGCGGGCGCTGCCGTTTACTTTATGAGTTGCGGTATCGCCTCGTACAGCAGCTTCACCCCCATCACGAGCAAGAGGGCGTAACACGTTTGCTGAAAGGCTTTCGGTGAAATGCGGTCGTGCAGCTTGAGGCCGAGCCAAACACCAATCGGTATAAACGGCGCGAGCACTAGGGCAGACCACAACACGCTTTGGGTGATTTGGCCGCCGGCGATATATTGCGGTAGCTTCACGTAGTTCACAACCATGAAGTAGAAACTCATCGTGCCCACTTGCAGCGATTTGTCCATTTTTTTGGGTATCAGGTACGCCAGCACCGGCGGGCTTCCCGCGTGGGCCACAAAACTCGTAAATCCCGATAGCGCGCACCAAAAACTTGCGCGGACAATGTCATTGTTTTCACTGAGTAGCTTAGCGGGCGCACTCGCGCGTTTTTCTGCATAGGCTTTCCACCACCATTGCAAGGGGAACACAATGGCAATCGTGCCCAACAAAAGCTTAAGCATCGCTATATTCATAAATCGCCAGGTAAGCGCGCCGATGATGGTGCCCACCACGGCCCCAGGCAACATGCGCTTGAGCAATCGCCAATCGATGCGTCCCCAATAGGCGCGCACGCCAAACAAATCTACCGTACACAAAATGGGCAGCATGATGGCGGCGGCCATTGCGGGGGAAACCGCTTGGGCCATGAGCACGACAGCGAGACCGCCTGTCGCGCCACCAAAGCCCGCTTTGCTCACCCCCGCGAGCAACACCGCGGGGATTGCGAACGCATAAAAACCAAAATCGGTGGGGAAGTGGGTCATTAAAGGTCGCGGTTTTCGAAAACGTTGATAGGTGAACGGCGGTGTCGCAAGGTATCCTACGCTTTTACTTACAGTGAGTTCAACGATGCATAACAAAGTCGCCATTATTACCGGCGCGAGCGCAGGCATTGGCCGCGCCGTGGCCATTGCGTTCCTAAAAGATGGCTATCGCGTCACGCTTGCTGGGCGTCGCCAATCAGAGTTGGACGAAACGATTGCGCTCTCTGGGGTAGCGCCGAACAATGCGTTGGCGGTGGCAACCGATGTGGCGAGCCCGTACTCGGTGGAAAATTTATTTGCGCAATGTAGAGATAAATTTGGCAGGCTCGATGTGCTTTTTAATAATGCGGGTATTGGGGCTCCGGCCATTGCGCTGGAGGATTTAACGGTAGAGCAGTGGAAGGCCGTGGTGGACGTAAACCTCACCGGCGCTTTTTTGTGCACGCAGCAAGCGTTCAAAATGATGAAAACCCAAACGCCGCAGGGCGGGCGGATTATCAACAACGGCTCAATCTCTGCGCACGCACCCCGCCCGAATTCATCGCCTTACACCTCAACCAAACACGCGATAACCGGCTTGACCAAAGCCTGCTCGCTCGATGGTCGCAAGTACAACATCGCCGTGGGGCAAATTGATATTGGCAATGCGCTCACCGACATGGCCTACAAGATGACGCAAGGCGTGCCGCAAGCCAACGGCGATATTGAAATTGAAGCGGTGATGGATGTGCAGCATGTTGCGAACGCGGTATTACACATGGCGAGTTTGCCGTTGGAAGCAAACGTACTGACGATGACGGTGATGGCGACGAAGATGCCGTTCGTGGGTCGAGGTTAGCGCAACACACCGAAAGTATTTTCAACGCTGTGGTGCAGAAACAGCGGCCATACGTAGCAGTATTTTTCAGGAGATAAATTCGTAAAAGTGCTGTTTTTACGCCGCAGGTATTTCAGTTTGAATTGCGCTCAATCCCCTTCGTCACATCCATAGCAATCCATGATCAACAAGTCCTACCGACGCATCGCCACCGAGGAAGCCTTCGCGCCCAAAGAGATGCTCGAACTCTATCGTCACATTCTGGCGCGCGACGATTGTGATCGCGGCTTCAAGCACTTGATGGGCTTTTATATGTCCAGCCCCTCCGAGCGGGCACAGCATATCATGCGGTGTTTGGTCGATCTCGACCAATTGCGCTTGCAACATATGGATGCAGCGGGGATCGATGTGCAAGTAATTGGCCTCACCGCACCTGGCGTGCAAATTATGGATCGGGAAACAGCGGTGTCCTTTGCGCCCGTTGCGAATGATATGTTGGCTGAAGCGGTACGCAAGCATCCCACGCGCTTTGTGGGAATGATCGCCGTGGCCCCGCAGGACCCGCGCGCCGCTGCAAAAGAAATTGAGCGTGGCGTTGGCAAGCTCGGCATGAACAGTGTAGTGATCAACTCACACACGCATGGCGAGTATTTATCCGATCAAAAATTCTGGGACATTTTTGAAGCGGCAGAAGCCCATGACACACCGATTTATCTGCACCCCAATTCACTCCCGCCAAAAATGATTGAGCCTTTTATTGAGGCCGGCTTGGATGGTGCGATTTACGGTTTCGGTATTGAAACAGGGCTGCACGCGCTGCGACTCATTACATCCGGCGTATTTGATCGCTTTCCGAACTTGCAAATCATCATCGGGCACATGGGCGAAGGCTTACCCTACTGGGCGTATCGGCTAGATTACATGCACGCGGCCACCGTGCGTTCGCAGCGTTACGAATCAGTAAAGCCCACGCAGCTCAAGCCTTCCGAGTATTTGCGACGCAATTTTCACATCACCAATAGCGGCGTAGCGTGGGCGCCCGCCATCAAATTCGCTCAAGACTTCATGGGGCCTGAGCGTGTTTTGTATGCGATGGACTATCCGTATCAATACGTGCCGGAAGAAGTGACTGCGCTGGATCAGATGGAGGCGGCGCCATCGGTACAAAAAGCGTTTTTCCAAACGAACGCAGAGCGCTTGTTCAAGATTCCCTCTTTGTAGGAATGGTTATTATGAAAAAACAATTTGCTACTTTTTTGCTCTCCGCCTGCGGTGCGGTATTAGCCCAATCGTATCCCGCGCAACCGATAAAAATTGTGGTGCCCTTTACGCCCGGCACCGGCATGGACACCATCGCTCGCACGGTAGGCCCGCGCTTAAGCGAAAAGCTCGGGCAGCCGGTGGTGGTGGTGAACACGCCTGGGGCGAGTGGCAATATCGGTGCAGATCAGGTCGCGAAATCGGCAGCGGATGGGTATACGATTTTGATGGGCGCGAACACCATGCTGATGGCTTCGCAGCTTTATAAAAATGTCCCCTTCCACCCGCTCAACGACTTTGCGCCGGTGACGATGGCCGCGTATGGCACGCTCATGTTGGTCGCGCATCCGAGCGCAGGCGTGAAGACCTTATCCGAGCTTATTGCACGGGCAAAAGCCAAGCCCGATAGCTTCAATTTCGGCTCCCCTGGCGTGGGCACACCCCACCACATGGCAATGGAGCTTTTCAAACTCGAAGCGGACATTACGATGCTGCATGTGCCGTACAAAGGCACCGCGCCGTACACGCAAGATATGTTGGGTGGGCAGTTGAACGTGGGCTTTTTACCGGTGCATGTTGCGCAAGGGTTCGTAAAGTCTGGGCGTTTGCTTGCGCTGGCTGTAGGCAGTCCTAAGCGTCACCCCGTCGCCTCGGAGGTGTCTACATTCGAAGAGTTGGGCGTAAAAAACATTGATGTAGACCTTTGGTATGCCTTCTTTGTACCGGCAAAAACACCCAACGCGATTGTGAACAAACTCACCACTGAATTGAGTGCGATTTTGAAAACGACGGAACTCAAGGAAACGTTTAGCAAAGCAGGGCTCGATGCCTCCACCTCCAGCGCTCAAGAGTTAGCCGCCATTTCCGCGAAGGATTATCCACGCTGGGGCAACGTCATCCGCACCAAACAAATCGCGGCGGAATAGTTGCGCCCGCGTATCGCAATTGTTGGTGGTGGTATCGCAGGTTTGAGCTGCGCGCTGCACTTACACGCACGGGGCATTGCGTGTGAAATCTACGAAGCAGCCGCAGAAATCAGGGAGTTAGGCGTCGGCATCACACTGCTGCCGCACGCTATGCGTGAGCTCGCTGCGCTGGGCCTCGAAAACGAAATTTGCGCCGCCGGTATTGAAAACTACGAAAGTGCGTTTTACAACCGCTACGGCCAATTTATTTACAAAGAGCTGCGCGGAAAACATGCAGGCTACGCACTGCCAGAAATTGGTATTCATCGCGGCAAATTGCATCGCATCTTGTACGAAGCAACGGTTCAGCGCTTGGGCGCGCAACACATTCACCTCGGGCATCGCTTCGTTGGGCTCACTCAAAACGAACGCGCAGTAGCGTTGCAGTTTCGAGAAATCACGCAACCCGTAACCGCGCAAGTGGTGGTCGCCGCGGACGGCATTAACTCAGCCGTACGCAAGCTTTATTATCCTGATGAACAACTCGCGTTCACCGGCATCAATACCTGGCGCGGTGTGACTCAACGCAAACCAATTTTGACTGGAAAAACATACCTTCGCGTGGGCTCGATTGGCACGGGCAAAATGGTGATTTACCCGATCATCGACAACGTAGACGGCCAAGGCAACCAGCTCATCAACTGGATGGCAGAAATCGCGCGCGACGCGAATGTGCAAAACGATTGGAACCAGCAAGGTAAGCTTGAGGATTTCATCGACATCTACAAAGATTGGACCTTTGATTGGCTCGATGTACCGGCGCTTATCCGTGATTCGCAGATGATTCTCGAATATCCGATGGTAGACAAAGACCCGATTGCGCAATGGACGTTTGGGCGGGTAACGCTCATGGGCGACGCCGCGCACCCGATGTATCCGCGCGGCAGCAATGGCTCCGCGCAAGCGATGATTGATGGCCGCAGCTTCGCTGATGAGGCCGCGAAGTGCGGCGTGGATTTTTTACCCGCGCTCCACGCCTACGAAACCACGCGTCGCCCGACAACTGAAAAAGTGGTGCTCACCAACCGCAGCACCCCACCCGATTTCATTAACACCAAAGTAGACGAACTGTCCGGCGGTAAACCATTTCGACATATTGATGATCTCATCAGCCAAGACGCACTGCGCGCTATTTCGAACTCGTACAAGCAAGTCGCCGGGTTTGCCTTGGGGCAAGTGATATGAGGTAAAAACCTGCGGCGTAAAAACGGCATTTTTTGAGAGATATCTCCCAGAAAAACCCGTTTTTACGCCGCAGGTTTTTACTTCTTTTTAATCTCCTTCTCTACAACCACACGCTCAAACGGATTGTCATCGTTCGCATAAATTCGATCAGAAATTTCAGTTTCGCGCCGCTCTATGGTGGCCACAAAATCGCTCGCGTCGCCCATATGTTTGAAGGCTTTGAAGCCGCGATCTAAGAATCCATGCAAAGCGCCCACGCCCGCCAATTGCGCGGGGATTTTCATGGCGGCAAGTGTGGTTTGGATGGCGGGCAGTTTTACCAGCATGTTGAGCGAGCTGCCCACTTCTTTCATGAGCGCAATTTGCCGCATCCGCATGGGCTTGCAACCGACGCTGCGGTAGAGCACCCCGTAGGCGGCATCGTCCATTTTTCGCGCGCCTACATCGCGCCAGGCCAACGCCATCATTTGATCGAGCTCTTCGGCCAGCGCGTCCATCTCAATGGCTTTGGTAATGGTACCTAGCGCCATGCCAGGCAGAAGTTTCACCATCGTGGGTACCACCCGATCTAAGCTGGCATCACGAGCGGAAAAATCATGCGGCCCGTACAGATCGGTTAAAAAAAATTGGGTTGCGGGTTGGTAACGGGCAATCGCGGCGAGATCGGCGTAGGTTTCGGCCAAACGCTTCGCTTGCCACTTTTTTATCGGTTGGGCCCAATCGCCATAATCGTCAGCATTTTGGCGGCGCAAATGTTTGAGCCGCGCGAGTACGGTTTGAAGTTCATCAGCAGGTTTGCGTCGGGCCATGGCAGTTCTCCTTACGGAATATTCTGCCACGGCGGGAGTTAGTGCCATCACTCTAGGAGTACGAAATACACTTGCGCCCATGAATCGAAGAACTTTTTTGCGTACCTCACTCATGGGTACGGCGATGTTGGGTGCGGGCGCGCTGGCGTATCGCGTGCTGGCGCCCAAGGGTGGCGCGCCCGCTGTAGGCGCATTTCTGGATACGAACGCACGGGCGGCGCTCGCGGCACTGGCACCGGCAATATTGGGCGACGTATTCCCCAAAGAAACCGCGGACAGTGCGGCGCGCAGCCAAGCCATTAACGCAACGGTAGATCGCGTCGACGCAGCGATTCGCGGCCTCGCCCCTGCGGCGCAAAAAGAGGTGGCCGAGCTCATGATGTTGCTCACGCTCAAGCCTGCGCGCTGGGCGCTCACCGGGATTGCCGATTGGCACAACGCGACCCCAGAAGCGTTGAACACTTTTTTGAATAATTGGCGTACGCATCGCATGGCTTTGTTACAAGTGGCGTATCACGCGCTGCATGATTTGCTCGCGGGCAGCCACTATAGCGATGCAGCGGCCTGGGCGCGCACGGGGTATGCATTACCTAAAGGCTTCGAAGCATGAGTATCGTGAGCTTCCCCGATCCGTATACCAACGCCGCCGCCCGCAATTGGAACGTACGCGATGGTGCGGACTTTACGAAGAACGAAACCGTTGAGTGCGATGTAGTCATTGTGGGCACGGGCGCCGGTGGTGGCATGACCGCCGAAGCACTCACGCTGGCCGGATTGCGCGTGGTGTTGATTGAAGAGGGGCCGCTTAAGTCATCGAAGGACTTTAAGCTGCGCGAGGGCGAAGCCTACCCGCAGCTCTATCAGGAGTCTGCCGCGCGCAAAACCAAAGACAAAGCGATTAATATTTTGCAAGGCCGCTGTGTGGGCGGCTCCACTACGGTGAATTGGTCTACCTGCTTTCGCACGCCAGCGGATACGCTCGCCTATTGGCAAAAAGAGTTTGGGCTCACCACGATGAACGAAGCCGCGCTCGCGCCGTGGTTTGTCAAAGCGGAAGCGCGGCTGAATATCAACCCCTGGCAAACGCCGCCGAATGAGAACAACGATTTGCTCGCCCGTGGCGCGAACAAATTAAACATCCCGACTTCGCTCATCAGCCGCAATGTAAAGGGCTGTTGGAACTTGGGCTATTGCGGCGTGGGTTGCCCTACGAACGCGAAGCAATCCATGCTCACCACCACGATCCCTGCTGCGCTCGGAGCGGGCGCGGCGCTCTACACGCGGATGCGCGCGGAGCGCTTTGAGATCGTGGGGGATCGCGTGAATGGCTTGCGCTGCGTTTCCCTCGCTAGCGACGGGTTGTTTCCCAATGGCCACACGTTAGAAGTGAAAGCGAAGCATTTCATCGTCGCTGGTGGCTCGATCAATTCACCCGCGCTGTTGCTGCGCTCGGGCGCGCCGAACGAAAGTGGGTTGCTTGGAAAGCGCACGTTTTTGCATCCGGTACCCGTGGTTGCCGCGCGCATGCCTAACAAGGTGGAAGCGTACAACGGTGCGCCGCAGACGGTGTACTCCGATCATTTTTTGAATACGCAACCCATCAACGGCGAAATCGGTTTCAAGCTCGAAGCGCCACCCATTCACCCGCTGATTTTTGCCAGCACGTTAAATGGTTTCGGCAATGACCACGCCCGCTGGATGGGCGAGCTGCCCTACGTGCATGTGTTGCTGGCGTTGTTGCGCGATGGCTTTCACCCAGAGAGCGCGGGCGGTACGGTGCAGCTGCGCGGCGATGGGTCAGCAGAGCTCGATTATCCGATTACCGATTACGTGTGGCGCGGCATGAAGCGGGCGCTCTTGGCCATGGCAGAAATCCAATTTGCAGCGGGCGCAGTGGAAGTCATAGCGGTGCACGAGCTGGGCACGCCTACAAAAACGTGGCGCGAAGCCAAAGCCCAGATTGAAGCCCTGCCCATGAAAGCGCTGCTCACGCGGGTGGTGAGCGCGCACGTAATGGGCGGTTGCGCGATGGGCGTGGATGCGAAACGCGCCGTGGTGGATGCGAATGGCCGGTATTTCGGTTTGCAAAATCTTTCGGTACACGATGGTTCGGTGTTCCCTACCAGCATTGGGGCAAACCCGCAGCTCTCGATTTACGGTATCGTCTCGCGGATGAACGAAACTTTGCTCGCGCGTTTAAAAAAATGATTGCGTGGCTCACCCGTGGCCTATGGCTCGGCATCGCGCTGGCCTTCGCGGTTTTGTTATTGCAATTTCACCTTACGTGGATGTGGGCGTTGATCACAACCTTTGTGTTTGTGATCGCG
>JANMDS010000269.1:0-3923 GCA_031376405.1 Betaproteobacteria bacterium | reverse complement strand
CTACGCCTATGATCCAACGTCAACCGACAATAACGAGTGCAAATACACCTGCTGGTATCGGCTCGATGAGCGCACAAGTCGTTGGCACCAAATCAACAGCGCTTTCGTCCGAGTTTGCCGGACGCAAAGACTTAAAGTTGTCGGCTGGATTGAGTGCGTTTCTTAAGTTGCACGGCTACACACTTGTTTGGTTGGCGCAGCGCGAATTCGTTTTGGGTGGCAGTACGTCTTTCGACGGCGGCGATCCGCTGCTTACGCTTAAAAAAGTCCTTGATCGATTCGGGCTTCGCGCAGATGTTTACGATGACCGTCATGTAGTTGTGATGTTTCGGGACGCCGAGCATGGCGTCCCGCCATCAGCCCAAGAACTCTTACTTAAATAACTTCCATGCGATCTAAAACTGCAATCTCATCACTCGTTTACGCCGCATGTTTGTCGGCAATTGTCGGCTGCGCGACCGGGCCTCAAAACATGCGGCGCGTGAGCTCAGAGCATGTCGAGCTTGTCGCGTCCGAGGCGCAACGCCTAGAGTCCAAAGCGAACGCTAAGGCCGAAACCATCCGGCGCGTTGCGGGGACATACGTTGCCGCAACCGTTACCAACTATTCGCCGCCAGCCGACGGTGGTGAGGTGAGCTTAGTAGGGTTATCATTGCCTATCATCGACGCAATCAAGCCCTTAGCGGAGAGATCGGGTTTCACGGTTCAACTTCTAAAGGGCGTCCGCCCAGATACCCGAGTAAACCTGTCACTACGAAATTTATCATCCGTTGAAGCGATACGTCAGATCGCGTTCTTAGCGGGGCTAGTCGCAGTGGTCGATGAACAAGCGAAAATAATTCGCATTGCGAATGAAGCCAGCATGACTTTTCGTGTGCCGAGCGTGGTGCAGGCCCCTGCGTCGGCTAAAACCAAAATGTCGTTCGCCACGGCGGGAACCGCATCCAGTGGTGGCGGGGCACAAGCACAAGGCGGGGGCGGCGGGTCAGCCCTTGCATCTGCAACTGTCACGACCGCAGCCGATCAAAGTGGATCATTCAAGGACTATTTGGCCGCGGTCGTGGGTGACGGCGCGTCCATTTCTGTGTTTCCAGATGCAGGTTTGGTTACAGTGCGTGGCAGCGGTCATCACCTGCTGCGCGCGCGGGAGTATCTATCTCGCTACGTCAGCGATGGGATGCGCCAAGTGCAACTCGATATCTCCATTGTTGAGGTCGCACTCAGTAAAAACGTTGAGTTTGGAATTGATTGGGAGCGCGTCGTTCCGCTTTCACGTGCGCAAGCCAATGTCCAGTTATTCAACGGTACCGCCATTACATCACCAGCTCTTCAAATTGGACTGACCAGCAGCAGCATCGCGTCGGTCATTAAAGCGCTGGAACAAACAAGCAACGTGCGAATTCTCACGGCCCCCAGCATTCGGTTGGTAAACAACGCATCCGGCCAATTTCGCTCTGTGCGAAATCAGCCGTACGTGCCGAGTGTAACCACAACGCCCACAGGTTCGGCAACATCCACTAGTGTGGCTACCCAGGCATCTGTGGCGCAGATTGGCGAAGGCGTGACGATGACTGCGCTCGCGCAGGTTATCGACAGCGTTCGTGCGCAAGTCACCGTACTTGTGCAGCAAGTTGATATTGAAAAATTTCAATCGTTTACTCCTACACCTGGAACCGTGCTTACGTCAGCCGTCACCCCTACGCGGGAGCTGCCTATAACCGCTCTCGTAGAGCACGGCAAAACGATTGTGATTGCAGGCTATAGAACAACCCGTGATTCAAAATCGGGCCGAGGTGTGCCAATGGCCACAGATGTGCCGCTCTTACGCGAGCTGCTATCGGGCATCAACGATATTGGGTCAGCATCGGAGGTTGCCATTCTCATGCACGCCCGCATTCTGGAAGCACCAGAGGTACAAATCGTCGTTAGCGAAACCATTTAGAGGCCGCGATGCTTTATTTTCAGGCAAAAAGCAGTGGCAACAGCGGGAGTGCCGACGCGCCAAAGGGCGTTTTCGATTCGCGCGTTTCTCAAAAAGCGTGGGACGCACTCAAGCCCGATGATGTGGTGGTGTGCTTAACAGATGACGACTTCAGGGTTGGCGGTTTGTCCACACTCGAACGGGTGCGAGGGGCTCGCAGTCGTATGCCCGGCGATGTGGTTTACCCACTCAAGACATCAGGACTCGATGCGGTCTACGCACGTACTGCTAGCCGTCAAATTCCTGATACCCAAGCAACGCCTCTATCTGGACTTCTGATTGCGTCGCGTGCGCGTACACGCGCCGGATTAGGCAAGCAACGCTGTGTAGTTGCGCTCGTTTTTGGAGACGAATTCGGCTCTACTGTATCGCGGCCAGTTCGGTTCGTGTTGGCCGTCGGTTTCCATGCGAACGGCGCGTCCAGCGAAGTCGAAGTTATTGAGTCCTCTTTGGATGCGGTTTCGATTATTTCCGCGGCAAATACACAGGGATCACGGCTCTACGGGTTTTTTAATCCCAGCAGCGAGGACCCGCAGACTCCTATTGTTACGATCGCTGCGGGCGAAGTGGTCGTAGCCAGCGACGGCGAGATTGAGGCGCTTGCTGTCAGCAATAGAAAATATGCTTACCCAACGCCGCTGCGCGTGCAGCAAGGCTCCACGGCAAGAATGCGATTTGCAGCAGGATGCGCTGTCGCGACGGCTGCATCTGTATGTGCGGCAGGGGCCTACTTGCGCGCCGATACGATCGCCATTAACCGAGACAACATACGGTTGAAATCACAAACAGACGCACTTAAGGCGCAAACTTCTGACTATGTGAGCAAACGTCCTTTAGCGCTCGCACGCGCTCGCGGATACGATGGAGAGCGTATTGTTGACGTAGCGCGCGGTTTGTGGAGGCCATTTACGAATGTGCGTGTAGTGGCTGAAAAGAATCAGCCGCCTGTATACACGGTAAGTGCTCATATCGTTAAAAACGATGGCGATGATAAGGCGCGGGTTCAAGTAGATAAGGATACGGTGCAGCGGCTCTTAAACATTAGAACGACGCCACAGATTGAAGGTTTGCAGCCGGGTGCGTTTGCAGTTGGCGACCAATTCAGAAACGTTACACAGGAATTCTTTGATGAACGCAACAAAGCTCGTCTTGCTGATTAGCCTCGTCGCGATTGCCGCGGGTGGCTATTGGTCGAAAAAAGAGTTTGAGAGCCGCAAAATTGCTCTGGTAGCCCAAAGCGCAGCGCGTACCGTGCATGCAAGTGCGGTCGCACAGCACACGAAAATGCTGCAAACACTTACATCGTCCGAAGAGTCACCACGCATTCCTGCGGCGACTCTTTTTGCTCGTGTAGTGACCTGGTTGTATGCCCAGTCGCAGGCACGAACGATCGAATTGCGTTCGGTGTCATCTCTTGCTGCTGGCGGGATGCCCGGCGTAAATACCAAATTGGCGGAAATTTATCGAACCTCGCCGTATTCCTCGAAACTCGTCGAAGCGCCGATGGCGATAACGGTCACGGTTCCAGACTTTAGATCGCTCGTGGAGTTCATCGAAATTATCAAATCTGCACCCATCGTGGTCGATGGGTTTATAACATCACCGACTGGTACCGAGGTGGCGATATCCTTGACGTTAATCGGGGTTCCAGACTAATGCGCAGAATTCCGATTAACGAGGTCAGGCTGGTTTTAGATCGCATCGTAAATAAAGGGTATGTAACGCAGGGTCGCGTCGAGGCTGCGATTCAGGCGATTGTGGATGTGCCCACTATGGCGCTTGAAGATGCGGCCCAAATCGCAGGTATTACCGACGAAATGCTCGCGGAGGCGTGGTCCGAGTACCTGGATGTTCCCTACTTGAATCCAGCGCAAATGCATCGGGTCACCGCCACTCGGACTCCTCATGCCTCGATCAACACGATGGACAACGCGCCACTTAG
>JANMDS010000212.1:0-9279 GCA_031376405.1 Betaproteobacteria bacterium | reverse complement strand
ATGCGAGATTACATCGCGCACGCTCTCCAGATACCCATGCGTTTCGGTTTCGTCGATCAAATCCGCGAGTGGGTGGTAGCGCGCAGATTCAAGGTTTTGCCCGTGCATCACTTGTAGCCAACCCACTTCGGTGAAGAGCTCGTTGTTAAACCGAACAATCCGACCGCTAGACCGGTACAGATCAATCTTTTCTTTTAGCGATTCGGGAATCGGCATCTCGCGGCAACGCTTCCAAAACGGCGAATCTTCGCGCTGATTTTGGTGGTAGTGCAGGATGATGAAATCGCGGATGCTCTCGTACTGAAACGTAGCCTGGGCGTTGAATTCATCAATATCTTTTTGTACAAATTCTTTGTTGGGAAAGAACGCGATGAGCTGCGAAATAGTGGCTTGAATAAGGTGAATGCTGGTGGACTCCAAAGGCTCCATAAATCCGCTGGACAAACCCACCGCAACGCAATTTTTATTCCACATTTTGCTACGCTTGCCCGTGACGAACTTCAACGGACGCGGATCAGCCAGCGGCTTACCGTCTAAATTACTCAGCAACACCGAGGCGGCTTCATCATCGCTTATAAATTCGCTGCAATACACATGGCCGTTTCCCGTGCGGTGTTGCAGCGGGATGCGCCACTGCCAGCCCGCTTTGTGCGCTGTGGAACGGGTGTAGGGCGTGAGCGGAAAAACGGATTCGCACGGTACGGCCAGCGCGCGGTCGCAAGGCAAATAGTGTGCCCAATTTTCGTAGCCTGTTTTGAGTGTTTCTTCAATGAGTAGCCCGCGAAATCCCGAGCAATCAATAAAAAGTTCACCGGCGATTTTTTCACCGGATTCGACTTCGACCGATTCGATGAAACCATCGTGGGAACGCTGGTGTACGTGGCGAATTTTTCCTTCGGTGCGCTGCACGCCAAGTTTTTCGGAATATCGGCGCAAAAATTTTGCATATAAGCCTGCATCGAAGTGGAACGCATACGCAATATCGGCTAGGGGAGAGCTGCCCACATCGGTACGCGGACGCATGAATTTATTGGCCTTGCTGGCCACGCGCGTGATGGAGTAGTCGCCCAAATCTTTCGCGCGGCCAAGCATTGCCATCTTGCGCCAATATTGGTGAAAATCCACTGTCCACAGCTCTTGACCAATCTTGCCAAAGCCATGCATGTAGCGCTCACCCAATTTTCCCCAATTGACGAACTCGATGCCGAGCTTGAACGTACCCATTGTTTCGCGCACGAACTCGTTTTCATCAATACCCAGAACGTTGTTGAAGCGCTGGATCATGGGGATGGTGGCTTCGCCCACGCCAACTGTGCCGATTTCGTCGGACTCGACCACTTCAATAGCGATCTTGCCTTTCAATACTTTCGCAAACGTAGCCGCGGTCATCCAACCAGCCGTGCCGCCGCCTACGATCACTATTTTTTTGATGAGTGCGCTTTCCATAGCTTTGACTTTACGTGAAAAATTGAAAAGAGAAGCCCCTTGCGGACTTAACCAACAAGGGGCCTAGTTTGCTGCCGACTACATACTGCTTACAACGTGCGCGTTACAGCTTGTAGTTAATACCAAAAGTGTACGATTTACCGTACTTGATGCTTTCAACAATGTTGCCGTTCTCAGGATTGAACCGCTCGAACTTGGCATTGGTCAGGTTGCCCGCTTGAAACGTAAGCCCCAAGCCTTTCAACATGCCCGAACCGAACTCGTAGCTCACCTGCGCATCGGCTGTTGTTTCGGCTTTTACGAAGGTGTACTGACGGTTATCTTGGAAATCAGAAATCTCACCCAAGAAATCGGAACGCTGGCGCGCCGCTAGCGCGACTTGGAAGCCATACTTTTCAAAGTAGATGCGGGCGTTGGTGACGCGCTTTGACAAACCAGGTAGCGGAATAGATTTCAGCCCGATGTCTTGCGTGTTCAAACCTGCAGAGGCGAGCGAGATAGAGCTCGAGGTATCGGAGTGGTTTACCAAAATGCCGAATCCATCTAACGATTGATGCAACAGTGAGAACGGCAAGTTCACCGCTAACTCGAAGCCAGAAATCGTACCGGCGGAGCCGTTTACGGGCGTAGTGAGCAAACCGATCGTTGAAGCGCCGGCTGGCACATTGCCAGATCCGATGTACGGCTTGAAGTCGAAAGGACGGCCCACTTTTAGGATGTAGCTATCCAAATCTTTATAGAAACCGGCGACGCTTACATAGCCTTTTTTACCGAAATACTTTTCATATGAGAGGTCAATCGCCTTGGCGCGGAACGGGTCGAGCTCAGGGTTACCGCCGTCACCGGTGAAGATTTGCTTAGCGGTATCGTAACTGTAATTGATGGTGGCGCGCATGTCACCCATGTTGGCGCGCGACATGGCTTGCCCGAGGCCAAAGCGGACGATTTGATCGTTACCTACATCGAAATTAATATTTAAGCTTGGTAATACGTCGGTGAACGATTTGCCGCCCGTGACAGTTGAGCTTGGGCAGGTTGCCGGCGTGTTGCCCGTACAGAGCGCTTGGTTAATGTTTACGCCGGTAGCGTTTTGTTTGGTGCCCACAATTTGCAAGCCCACGTTGCCACGGTAATTCACGCCGCCAACTGCGCCGTCTAAATCACCCTTCACGAAGAAGGTCGTCAGCTTTTCCGTAACGGACCAGCTTTTGTTCAGAATGTCTTTATCCACTTTTGCAGGCAGATTGAAAATCGTGCCAACCGAGCCGCGCGGATCAAACGATACAACTTGAATGCCCGTTACGCCCGCCGTGCTAACTTCGCTACCTGGTACCGTAGTTGCGCCGTAGGGGTCGCTGCCGATGATGGTTAAGCGGCCTTCCGCTGTAGTTTTCGCTTTCTCGCGATCAGACAAGTTCACTCCGAACTCAGCGCGGGTGATCGGGCCGAAGGCCACATCACGGCCGAGCGATAGCCGAAGGTTGTTCAGTTCGTCGTTAATCGTAGGCGTCGCCACATAGCCCGCTTGTGGGGAACTCTCACCACCGCTCCAGCCGTTTACGTCGGTAAGCTTAACGATGCTGCGGTCCGCGTAGTTCACGCTCGTGGTGTATTTCACATCGGCATTGTTACTACCGTTAAAGCCCGTCCAGGAAATATTGCCCTTGCTTACTGGATTCTTCGGGTCTTTGTTCGCATTACCTGCGATACCGGATGTGGTTTCAAAGCGGATGTTCGCTTTTTCGGCTTTCGATTGCGAAATATCGCCCGTTGCCAGCCAATCGCCGAATTTACCTTTGAGGTTGAGGCCGATGGAGGTGAGTTTGTCTTCACCCGATTCAATGTGGTTACGCACCACGCCGTTGTAGTTGTTGAACGTGCCTGATGTTGCAACCAACTTGCCACCAATCGTTGCAATGGTCGCGTTCGATAACTTGCCATCCGGGTCGTAGCCGCCAGCGCTGCCAGCAATCGCGCCCTCTAAACCCGTTTTCTTAAGCGTGGTTTCGCCTTTGGAGTGAAACGCATCGAGCACTACTTCAAAGTTCTTACTTGGCTTGAACTGCAACACGGCCAATACGCCGTCACGCTTCTGATCAAGGCGCTCGGTGTCGGCGGTAAAGCCGCCAGGCGTTTTTACCTTTTGACCGTTGTAAGCGATGTCGTCGCCGCAGCAGCCGCCCCAGGTATTAATCTTTTGTTGCTCGCCGCCTTTTTCATCTAAGCGTGTAAAGCCCAGCGCTAAGCCGACGGTGCGGTCTGCAAACTGATCTACGTAGGAAACCGACATGCGGCTACCTTTGCCTTCATTTGCGCCTTCGCCTGCGCCGATTGCAGTTTGAACCTGTTTGTAGCTACCTGCGATCGTGCGCTTGCCGAAATCGAGCGGGCGAATCGTGCGCTGATCGATGGTAGAGGCTAGGCCCTGACCCACCAAGAGCGCATCCGGCGTTTTGTAAACCAACACTTGGCCGAGTAACTCAGCTGGATATTGATCGAGCTCTGCGCCGCGAGCCTCACCCGTGGTCGCTTGCTCGCGGCCATTTAGCAATGTGCCGTTGAAGTCGGGCGACAATCCGCGCACTGAAACAGCGCTTAACTTGCCGGTAGATTTATTCCGTTGCGCGGCGACGCCGGGCAAACGCGAGATTGACTCCGCTACCGTCGTGTCGGGTAGCTTGCCGATATCTTCTGCAGAAATCGCCTCAACGATGGAATCGGAGTTTTTCTTTACCGAAATCGCATCTTCAATACCTTTGCGAATACCAGTGATGGTAATAGTTTCAACTTGCTGTTGCTGGGCAAAAACCGGTGCGGCGCCCGCCACGAACGCCAACGCAACTGCGCCAGCCACAGGGCGAAGCAGCCACATCGTTTCCGCTTTGCTAGGTTTAGTAATGTTCAATTCTCTCTCCTCCAAGGGGGTCTCGTTTTAGTGCTTATACTGATCGCAATGTGGGCGCACGGTCCGTTACAACAATCGATTGCAATACAAACCCGATTGTCTAGAAATGAGCACCAGTTGTCAATTAGTTTTAGTAAGCTCCCGCGTTTTCCCTTACTTTTTTGAGAATTATCTTGGCTCGTGCACGTTGAAAAAACAAAAAATGAAGGTGGTGTGTACGACAATATTCAAGATGGGTAATTTTTAGGAAGATAATTCCTAGAAATGCTTTGTTTTGCGCCGCAGGTATTCGGTGCTTCCCCGAAAATTGCACCGATCCAGCGCCCCAGCCTAGGCAAAATCGGTGTCTACTCGAAACGATCGCTCTTACCTGCGGCGCAAAACAGGCAACTTTTATGAATATTCTCCCGCTATTTCCCACCTCCATCGCTGGCAGCCTGCCGAAGCCTGCGTGGCTGTCTGAGACCAACAAGCTCTGGCCACTATGGATTCCTACAGGCGCCGAACTCGCGCAAGCCAAGCGCGACGCAACGCTTTTGTGGATTAAAGCGCAAGAGGAAGCGGGCATCGACATCGTGACCGATGGCGAGCAATCCCGACAACATTTTGTGCATGGTTTTTTGGAGTACGTGGAAGGCATTGATTTCGAGCATAAAGTAAAAATGGGCATCCGCAACAACCGCTACGATGCGATGGTGCCGGTGGTGACGGGGCCATTAAAACTGAAAGGTCGGGTTCACGCTGCCGAAGCCCAAATCATGCGTGCCAACACTAAGAAAAAAATAAAAATCACCATGCCCGGACCGATGACCATCATCGACACACTTTCCGACAATTACTATGGCGACAAAGTGAAGCTGGCGATGGCATTTGCCGAGCTTTTAAACCAAGAATCGCGCGCGCTGCAAGACGACGGCGTAGATGTGATTCAGTTCGACGAGCCTGCTTTTAATGTGTATATGGACGACGTGGTGAAGTGGGGAGTCGATGCCATTCACCGCTGCATTGAAGGGCTTACCTGCACCACGGCGGTACACATTTGCTACGGCTACGGGATTAAGGCGAATTTGGATTGGAAAGAAACGCTCGGCGGCGAATGGCGGCAGTACGAAGCCATTTTCCCCGCGCTGGCAGCGAGCAAAATCGATCAAATTTCGCTAGAGTGTGCCAATGCAAAAGTGCCGATGGAGTTGATGGCGTTGCTTAAAGGCAAGACCGTGATGGTCGGGGTGATTGATGTGGCGAGTGACGTGATCGAAACGCCCGAACAAGTGGCCGATACCATTGGGCGGGCGCTGCAATTCGTGCCAAAAGAGAAGTTAATCCCCTGCACGAACTGCGGCATGGCGCCAATGGAACGCAGCATTGCGTTAGCTAAACTCATTGCACTAGGCAAAGGCACGGAGATTGCGCGAACGCGGTTTCGTTGATCCCACGATTAAGAAAATTTAGATCCGCGATTAAGCACGAACCTGCGAAGTGCTGAATTCGCGAATCACCTAATCGAGCCAAATTTTAGGCATGGCTAGAGCCATGGGCACTAGCGAACGTGGCGCTCGTTGGGATAAATTTGATCTAGCAGTTGCGCTGCAGACTCGTCCCAAGTGATCCAAGCTTTTCGATCAATCGATATATTCCGGTTGGTTTTGGGTAAATTCGCTAATTCGTTCACACGTTTTGTTAACGAGCTGGCATCCGCTGGATCGAAGTAAATTGCCTTTTCGCCAGCAACCTCATGAAACACGGGGATATCCGAGCACAAGATTGGCTTGCCTGCCACCATCGCTTCAACGATCGGAAGCCCAAACCCTTCGGTAACCGACGCCTGCAGTAAATAATCAGAATTGCCATATAGCCACATCAGGCCTGAGTCATTTAAGGTCGATGACCAAAAAATATTTTTATCAAGCAGCGGATGTTTGGCAATGCGCTGTTGAAGTTTCTCAGTTTTCCAGCCCGGTTTACCCACGAGCACCAGGATGACATCCCTGCGTTTGAGCCAAACTTGGAAAAACCCGTCGAGCACGAGATCTATATTTTTTCGGGGCTCTACCGTACCGACGCACAGAAAAATACAGGCGTGCTCGAACTCTCCCGATTTGAGCGCTAGAAAATGATCCGGCAAGCCGTGATTCAAGCCCATGCCACCTCGCGAGTCATCCGGTAGGTTGCATCCTAAGTGGAAGTACCCGAACTGAAGCGGCGCTGTTCGTTCCAGAAACGCAGGGTCTTCCTGCACATATTTATTAACGGTAACCAATTCACTGGCCGATATGGTGATGATTTGATCCGCTCCGCGCACCAGGGCGCCTAACGATTTGCGAAACGCGGTCGTCAGTCCAGGCACTACAAATTGGGAATGACTAAGGGGAATCACGTCGTACATTACGGAAACGGTACGCGCGCCTCGGCTCTTAAATCGGGCTAAATGCTCTTTAAAATTTTGCACATCCCACGACGAGTCGAGCAGTAGCACAACGTCGCCATTGCGGATGTGTGGGTCGATACCTGTAGCTAAATCTTCCGCTACAGGGCGCGCCTGCATCAATCCGAGTGTTAAGTAAGCGTTGAGCGTTCCCCGACTTCGGGCAGAACCTAACAAAAAATGACTGAAGTGCTCATTTCGGATGAAGTTTGCGACGGACACCTTTGCCCGATAAAACAGGCCCCGAAACACGTCTCGCGCAACCTTTCCAGCCGTAACGTCACGCTGCGCGCGCGCCGCGACGTCTTCATTGGTTCGCTCCGCCAACACTTTCTCGCTCGCGAGCCAATTGAGATCGTCTTGCGCAATCGGAACGGTTCCGCGTGGCGTAAAGCGAAAAGGCATCAGCTCAATCTCGAAGTTATTCTCTGGCTTGACGAAACTCTTCGTGATTTCTTTCACTACGCGTTGGATGCCAGTATGAAGATCGTGCCCAACTATATTGGACACATCGACAAAAATTCTTTTTTTCATAATTCCGCGCCAGCCCGCAGTCTAGTTTTACTTAAGATTTTAAGCGGGATTGTTTTTTGCTTTACCGAATTTCCTTCCGCGCGAACGGTGCTGGCGCGATTCTGAACGTGGACTTTTGGGCATTCCAGGACCTCATACGCAGTTTCGACCCCATCAAGACCAGCTCGACGCGTCAATGTTCTCGGGCAATGTCGTCAAGCGGTCATGCGGCGGCGATGCTGTGTGCGAGGACAATATTGTCGAAAGAGACGTTCTGTTCTGACTCGCTTGCATGCATGCGCGCGCAATCCTGCGCGTTACGTTTGTAGCGCGACGAGAAAGTTACCGAGACATATTTCAGATGAGCAGGGGGAAAACGGCTCGGTTACCTCCAAAGCACCACTACCCTACATTACGATCTCGACCCCGGGGCGCAGTTAAGCAAAATCCAATGCTGTGTGGGCAGTGAAATTCACTTCCACGATCCGTCCATCCCTCCCACCAGTTGCGCCAAGACAAGCTTTCACTCGTTGCGCGCGCTTACGATCGCACGCGCTGCGCGCAGGTGTTTTGCCGCCGGGATTGCAAAGCGCCTGACCGCGCCAGCTTACAACAGTCCTAGCGTTAAAAAAACACTTTTTCAGGGAGATAAATCGAAAAATGCGTTGTTTTTACGCCGCAGGTATTTGCGGCGTTTTCCATCGCGCGTCGTTATAACCAACCCACGTTGCGCTGGGCAAAGCGACCGAGGTTAGGCGACACGAGCGCTAAGTCTGCGTTGGGCACGCCGAACCAGCGGGCAAACGTGGCCGCATACTCGTCCACGCTGGTGGTGGGAATCCAACGGCCGCCACCGGCATCATCTTTGCCGCCCACAACCAACTCGGGGAATGCGCCGTACACTTGCCCGCCCTTTACGGCGCCGCCTACAACGAGGTGGTGGTTACCCCAGCCGTGGTCGGAGCCGCCATTGCCATTCGCGGGGAAATCGCGCCCAAAATCCGACGCCGTAAATGCGGTGACGTTCTCGCTTACCCCAAGCTCAACTGTAGCGTTATAAAACGCAGAGAGTGCGGTCGAAATTTCAGAGAGCAATTCAGCTTGATCGCGCAATTGATCTTCACCGTGCGTATCAAATCCGCCGAGGGAAGCAAAAAACACTTGCCGCTTTGCACCCAACGAATTTCTACCCGCAATCAAGCGGGCAATTGTTTTGAGTTGATCGGCCAAACCGCTATTGGGAAATTCCGTTTTCAATGGCGCGCTGCTATTGACCACATCGTTAAATAGTTTTTGCGTTTCAATGGATCGGTTCATTGTTTCAAGCCAGGCGGCTTCAAATAGATGTTCGCGCTTTTGAGCAATGAGCTGTGCAAACGCTTGGTTTACCGGATCGCTCGGCTCGTTTTTGCGGTACACACCGAAGCCAAAACGCCCGCTGGATGAGAGCGTAAAGGGTGCCGTATTCACGCCAGATTGAAAGGTGCTCCGCCCGCCCACCGCGAGAGCGGTGGTGAGCGCCTGTGCGCTACCGTTAGCGCTCATCACCATGTCGGCCACACGACCACCCCACCCCGTGCGCACGCTTCCGTCGGCACTGGCGGTGTGCCACTGCTGCTGCTGATCCGAGTGAGAAAATAAATTGCTGGGGATGCGTGCGCTGCCCGCTTTGTACTGCGCGAGGCTCAGTGGCTCAAGTAGCGGCCCCACATTCGCCACCGCAGCGGCTTTCCCGCGCGACCAGAGCTCGCGCAGGCCGGACATTTGCGGATGCAAACCATAATCACCCACCGCCAGTAAGTCCGCTTTCGGCAAGGCCAACCTGCCGCGACCACCCGCGTAGCTGCTGTAGCGTGCATCAATCGGTACGATTAAGTTGTTACCATCGTTTCCGCCGAATAGAAATACGCAAACAATCGCTTTGTAATCGGTGGCTTCAAACGCAGCTGCATGCGCGCTGCGGTGCATTGCAGAAAATAGGCCGCTGCCC